>JBAXTB010000126.1:0-14402 GCA_037130425.1 Bacteroidota bacterium | reverse complement strand
CCGTCGCAATCGGTTTAATACAAATGATATTAAAAATTTCAACTGCACTAAACCGATTGCTTTGGCGTATAAAACGCAGCTAAGGTAATTTTGTTTGCGTAAAGAGACAAGCTCCCCGGTTTACGCGCTACGACCTTGTGGATCTTGTTGAAAATGACAGCAGTGCGCCGCCAAAAACAAATAAACCTAATGCAATACTCAGGATTAACATACGAGAATGGATTGGATGATGAAAAAAATTATGTTCAGGAATGCTGCCGGCGTGAATCGGCACATTTCATCTTAGCCAAGAAGTATGCCAAAATAGGTATGGACATAAAATATTTTTTAAATATATAAATTGTATGATTATACTGTTTCGCGCGGCTCAATCAAATCCCACAAATTCCCGTACAAATCCTCAAAAACTGCCACGGTACCATAACGTTCCTCTGCTGGCGGGCGCACAAAGCGCACATTGGCTTCGTTCAGTCTGTTATAATCCCGCCAAAAATCGTCGGTGTGCAAAAACAGGAAAACCCGTCCGCCCGTTTGGTTGCCAATGCGCGATTTTTGTTCGTCTCCCACGGCCTGGGCCAGTAGCAATCGGCAGCCGTCGGAGCCTTTGGGGGCCACCAGCACCCAGCGTTTGGTTTCACTCAAGGCCGTGTCTTCGATTAAATCAAATTGTAGCACTTCGGTGTAATATTGGATGGCTTCGTCGTAGTTGGCGACTAAAAGGGCAATATGGGCGAGCTGTTGTTTCATGTATTGTTTGATCGTTTTTAAGCGACAAAATTACGAGCTTCTAAACGGCGTACAGAAGGATTTTTTAGACGCTGATAAGGGACCTCGGAGAGGTCAAACATTGGTAGCAATCGTTGGTATATAACGGGTTTTGACCTCGGAGAGGTGCAACATTGGTAAAAAAATATCAATGTTAGACCTCTCCGAGGTCCGTTAAATACTTGATTATCAATTGCTACCAATGTTTAACCTCTCCGAGGTTAAAACATGATTCGTTCAATTTAATATCCTTCGTACCGTACTGTTTTCCCATTTCAAATTTTCTCCCGTATTTTGAACCATGAATCAGTCCTCGTCCTTCGCTTCAAAACGCTTGTTTTTCGTTTTGTTCCTGCTACTTGCCTTGTCGCAGCTCCAAGCCCAACACAACGCCCGTACCTACATCCCACCCACCGACCCGCTGGTGCAGCAAAGCCTTACGGATTGGCAAGACCTCAAATTCGGCCTGCTCATGCACTGGGGCACATACAGCCAATGGGGCATCGTGGAATCCTGGAGCCTGTGCCCGGAAGATGAAGGCTGGTGCGAACGCAAAGGCCCGACTTCCGCCAACTGGTACGAGTACAAAAAAGCCTACGAAAACCTGCAAACGAGTTTCAATCCGACGCGGTTTAATCCCAATTTATGGGCCGATGCCGCTCAAAAAGCCGGTATGCGTTACATGGTGTTCACGACCAAACACCACGACGGTTTTTGCATGTTTGATACCAAGCAAACCGACTATAAAATTACCGATCCGAAATGTCCCTTTTTCAGCAACCCGCACGCGGATGTCACACGCGGCATTTTCGATGCTTTTCGCGCAAAAGGCATGAAAGTGGGGGCTTATTTTTCCAAACCGGATTGGCATAGCCCTGATTTTTGGTGGCCTTATTTTCCGCCCAAAGACCGCAATATTAACTACGATCTGAACCGTTATCCGGAGCGGTATAAGTCGTTTAAAGAATTCACCTACAAGCAGTTGGAAGAGCTCTGCACAAACTACGGCAAACTCGACATCCTCTGGCTCGACGGTGGCTGGGTGCGTCCGACCAACACCATTGACCGCACGGAATCCTGGCAAAAAGGCATCCCTGACGGGCAGGATGTAGACATGCCCCGCATCGCCGCTATGGCCCGTGAACGCCAACCCGGCATTATTGTCGTAGACCGCTGGATACCAGGCGCTTATGAGAATTACCTGACCCCGGAGCAAGGCATTCCCGCCGAACCGCTGGGCGTGCCTTGGGAAACCTGCATGACGATGGGCAATTCCTGGTCGTACATTTTTAAGGAAGACTACAAAAGTCCGCGCCACATTGTACACTTATTGTGCGATGTGGTGAGTAAAGGCGGCAACCTGTTGCTCAACATCGCGCCCGGCCCCGATGGCGCCTGGCACCCGGAAGCTTTCGAGCGCCTGCGCGACGTGGGCGTATGGATGGCGCGCAACGGCGAGGCCATTTACGGCACCCGCACCCCGCGTTCCGGTGTTTTTCAGCAGGACAATATTGTATATACCGAAAAAGGCTCGGATTTATATGCTATTTATTTAGCGGACAGATCCGAACCTATGATGCCTGATCAGATTTGTTTGCGCAATTTGACGTTAAATATAGGAAGTAGTGTTAATTTATTAGGATCAGAAAAAGAACAGGTTAAATGGAAACAAGTCGGCAACGACGTAATGATTTGGCCCTTGGAGCAAACAAAAAATAAGGATTGTAGCGCTTACGCCTGGGTGTTTAAAATCCAACGTAGGTAAAACTGATTTTTGATGATTTTGCATATTTTCGCTACATTTGCTTGACATTTGTGGGCAATCACTTAAACACAAACCACATGCTCCAGAATTGGTTTAAAGACATGGTTGAACGACGGGCCTTTGGTGTCTGTCAATATTTAGGCGAAAAAATGCACATCGCGCCTGCGGTGGTGCGCAAATATTTTATTTATACTTCCTTTATCGGCATGGGATCCCCGCTGATCGTGTACTTGGTTACGGCTTTTTGGATGAACATTCGACGGTATATCCGCCGGGGCAAAAATGTCCTGTGGGACTGAGGAATAGCGAATATCGAACAGGGGGAATATCGAATGTCGAAGCGGGGGATCAATGCTCCAATTCGGAAAAAAATGCCTAATTTTGTCCTGCTTTTCGGAACATCCCGAACGGATTTCAAACAACAGCCACGCTTATGCAAGTCCTGACCGCCACCACATTATCCGGTTCCGCTGAATACATGGAACTGGAAGACTGCTACAACGCCCATAACTATCACCCCATTCCGGTTGTGTTGGAACGCGGAGAGGGCGTGTACGTCTGGGATGTTGAAGGCAAACAATATTTTGATTTTCTTTCTGCATACAGCGCTGTAAATCAGGGGCATTGCCACCCACGCATCATCAAAGCGCTGATCGATCAGGCGCAAAAACTGACCCTGACTTCGCGGGCATTTTACAACAACCTGCTGGGCACCTACGCTGAATTTCTGACGCAATACTTCGGTTATGAGCGCATTCTGCCTATGAACACCGGGGTGGAAGCCGTTGAAACAGCCATCAAATTGTGCCGCAAATGGGCTTATAAGGTAAAAGGCACGCCGGAAGGCAAAGCAAAGATCATTTTTGTCGAGGGCAATTTCC
Source organism: Bacteroidota bacterium (assembly GCA_037130425.1). Taxonomy (GTDB): domain Bacteria; phylum Bacteroidota; class Bacteroidia; order Chitinophagales; family Saprospiraceae; genus M3007. The sequence continues at coordinate 10,991 of JBAXTB010000126.1, read as the reverse complement.
ATGGCCGCACGCTGGGCGTAATTTCTGCTTCTTCCGATCCGTCCAGCCGCAACGGGTTCGGTCCGTTTTTGCCGGGTGTGGAGGTGGTGCCGTACAATGATATTGTTGCGCTGGAAAAAGCTTTGCAAGATCCGAATGTAGCCGGTTTTTTAGTTGAACCAATTCAGGGTGAAGCCGGTGTATATGTGCCGGATGAATCATATTTGCCGAATGCTTACGCGCTTTGCCAAAAACACGGCGTGCTGTTTATTGCCGATGAAGTACAAACGGGCATCGCGCGCACGGGCGAACTGCTCTGCTGCGACCACTACGACATCAAACCGGATATTTTAATTTTAGGTAAAGCTTTGTCGGGCGGCGTGATCCCGGTGAGCGCTGTGCTGGCCTCCGACGAAATTCTCCTGACCATTAAGCCAGGCGAACACGGCTCCACGTTCGGCGGAAACCCGCTGGCTTGTGCGGTGGCGATGGAAGCCCTGCGCGTGGTACAAGACGAAAAATTAGCAGAAAACGCCACGGCATTGGGCAAAGTGTTCCGCGCGCGTATGAACGCCTTGCAGCAAAAACGCCCAGATCTGATTTCGTTGGTGCGCGGCAAGGGCCTTTTGAACGCCGTGGTCATCAACGATTCTGAAAAAAGCGAAACCGCCTGGAATATATGTATCGCCTTGGCAGAGAACGGGTTATTGGCCAAACCGACGCATGGAAACATCATTCGTTTTGCGCCGCCATTGGTGATGACGGACGAACAAATGGATCAATGTTGTTCGATTATTGAAGGCGTGATTATGAATTTTGAGATCTAATTAGCGATGAATCACCAAATTTTTGACTTTGTTGGTGGGGAAACCGGATTGTGGCGGGTTCTTAAAATTGAGACTGTTGTTGGCCAGCCAATTCAACAAGTACCATTTTTAAATATCGTGCAAAGTACAGGGATTCCTCATTCGTCAAATGGTTGGGTATTAAAGGGTTTTCGAAGTAATACTCGATATACAGAACGGCTTGAATTAGACCAACTGATCGCCATTCAAGCAGAACTCGGTCGTACGGAGGCAATATGCGCAGCGTTGATCCCTATCCGGAAAACCGAAGCCTGGTGGGCGCTTGCCCAGGATGAACGGAGGAAGATATTTGAAGATCAATCAAAGCATACTGCAACTGGATTAAAGTATCTTCCTGCCATTGCACGTCGTTTATACCATTGTCGCGATATTGGCGAACCGTTTGACTTTTTGACCTGGTTTGAATATGCGCCGGAACATGCCGAAGCCTTTGAAGAACTGGTTCATCATCTTCGTGGAACAGCGGAATGGCAATATGTAGATTGGGAGATTGATATTCGCTTGATACAAACGGACAAATAAATTTGCTTATCCGGATAATAAACTTTTTGTATTTAATCTTACCTTTAAGCCAACAAAATTTGATCCTGACGCAAAACAATCAATTTTATGTCGAAAGTTGCCAATACCAGTACGAAAGCGGATATTTTAGCCGCTTATGAGGAATTGCTTGAACAAATTAAGCAGGAGCGCAAGGAAAGTACCAGCCTGCGTCAGGAATTAGAAAAAAAGCAAGCCTTATTAGAAAAGGCAAATACAGCGGCAAAAGGCGAGTCGACGTTGAGTTTGCAGCAAATGCGTAAAAACCTGAATGAACAAATGGATCAGGTTGAAGCCGGATTGGTAGAGGAACAACAAAAATACGAATCACTGCGCCAAGGCGTCGCAATTCTTAAAGCAGAATTAGATAACTTGTACAAAATCAAAGCCGAAGCCGAGAGTTTGGAGGCCCTGATTATTGCAAACCGCCAGGCTGCTGAAAAACTTGAACGCGAACTCGAAGCGCGACGCATTACTTTAGAGTCTGAAATTAAGAACGTAAAATCAAATTGGGATCGGGAACAAGAATCTTATGAATATGATCTGAAACTCAAACGCCGCAATGAGCAAGATGCGTACAATGAGAAAAAAGCCAAGTTAGAGAAAGAATTGGGCGAGAAAAAGATCGAATTTGACAAAAACAATGCTGAACGCGAACAGTCGCTTGCTGTTCGTGAAGAAGAAGTAAAACGCTTGCGCAAGGAAAACGAAGGTTTCGAACAACGCATGGAATCAGCCGTAAAACAAGCTGAAAAAGCAGTGAGCGAACGTCTTACCCGCGAATTTGAATATCAACAAAAACTTCAGGTGAAAGATTTGGAAGCCGAACTCAAACTGCGCGATCAAATGATTTCTTCCCTTGAATTAAAAATAAAAGAACAACAAGAATTGCTCGCATCCTTGTCTTCAAAAGCAGATTTAGCAGGCCAACAAGTAAAAGATATTGCCTTAAAAGCGATTGAAAAATCGGGGGTGGTGGGTTTGCCGATGGAAAGAAGAAACGAAAAAGATTAAATTTTAGGAAATAGACTGCCAATATCCTTCCTGCTCATATTGAAATGCGGCAGCAAAATCGGTGCAAGGCTCCAAATCCAAATAAGGATACACGATTTTTGACAAATAAAGTCCCTGCGGATGGGCGGAATTGATGATGCGCGGCGTTTGGCGCTGGGCCAAATGCGCTTCAAATTCATCGACCGTCATTTTGCCCGTCCCGATTTCCAGCAAACGCCCTGCAATAATACGGATCATGCCGGTTAAAAACCGGTTGGCTGTGATTTGAAAGCGCAATCGGGTGCCGGTTTTATCTACCCAAAGATATGCAGCCGATACCCTGCAAACAGTATGCTCAAAGCTGTTCGGCGATCTGCAAAAAGCGTAATAATCATCGTATTTGGGCAACAGATCGACAGCGGCTTTCATTTTTAACAGATCAAGCCTGCGGTCGGCGTACAAAGCGCTGGCGCCGCTTAGGAAGGGATCTTTCCGGGTATGGATAAAATAATCGTAAGTACGCCGCCAGGCGTCAAAACGGGCGTGGGCATTATCGGCAACCGGCAGGATTTCAAAAATGGCAATATCAGGCGGTAAGGTTCGATTGAGCCGGAATTTTATCAGGTCAACATCAAAATCGGCGGCGAGGTCGGCGTGGAAAAAATACTGGCTCGCGTGTACTTGTGCGTCGGTGCGCCCGCACCCATAGACGCTGACGGGTTCCTTGAATACTTTGGTCAATACGCCTTCTAATACTTCCTGTACCGACAAGGCTGCGGGCTGCCGCTGCCAGCCGTGGTAGTTGAGGCCGTTGAAGGCGCTGTGGAAGAAGTAGCGTTTGATGAAGTTAAATTTAAGGTTGCAAGATTGTTGGGCGAAGGTAGTTTTTTTCATAAACTATTCCACGCGCTGGCGCGAGGTTCTTACCTCGTGTCTACGATCTGTCGGGTTCCACCCGATCGGGTGGAACCCGACGGATTGTAGACACGAGGCTGGAGCCTCGCGCCAGCGGAGCCTCGCGCCAGCGGTGTTTTTAACGCGACCGCTATTTTTTACATATTTTATTGAGTATCAATTCATTAGTTTAATTAAACTTTAAAAATCACCCTTCAGAATTCATGTAAACTGTCGCGAAATTTTGTTTTCATACTACACACTTTTGCCGGTAAATCAAATTACCGTCATGAGTGTAAAATATAAAATCCGCGATCAGCACGGTCTGCACTTTGTTACTTGCTCCATTGCAGGCTGGGTCGATATTTTCAGTCGACAATACTACCGCGATCTTGTGCTTGAAAGTTGGCGTTACTGTCAACAACATAAGGGCCTGCAGATTCATGCTTTTGTTTTTATGCCCAATCACTTGCATCTGATTATCAGTTGTCGTAAACCTCATTTGCTTAGGGATGTCATGCGCGATTGGAAACATTTTACCGCCAAAAGAATTTTGGAGTATTTGAAGAATCCGAAACAGCCCGAAAGCCGTAAGGAATGGTTGTTGTATTTGTTCAGCTATTTTGCTTTGGGGAAGAAGCACAAGCAGGAATATCAGGTCTGGCAACATGATAACCATCCGATCGAGTTATTCAGTGAAGCTGTTATTGCTCAAAAACTTGATTACATTCATCTGAATCCGGTTCGGGCAGGGTTGGTTGAATTGCCAGAACAATGGGTGTACAGCAGTGCCCCGTTTTATGCTGCAAATGCGGCGGATGCGCCGTTTCGGACGGAACCTTATGTGCCGATTGTTGAGATTGTGCCGATTTGGCATTGGTTTTATGAGGGAGGGTGTCGGGTGGAACCCGACGGATTGTAGACACGAGGCTGGAGCCTCGCGCCAGCGGAGCCTATGAGGCTGGAGCCTCGCCAGCGGAGGTGCCCCGTTTTATGCTTCAAATGCGGCAGATGCTCCGTTTCGGGCGGAACCTTATGTGCCGATTGTTGAGATTGTGCCGATTTGGCATTGGTCATTACCTTGCGCCCTGGTTTGACGCGTATTTCAAGAAAATACACCCAGGAAAAGATATTAATAAACTACTGGACCAAACAGAAGCCGCAACCACACTCGTAAAAGGCGAAGTGCGCATGGTGATTGACCGGTTGGACTGGAAGTAGCATAAATTGATACAAACTGTAAATTGTTTTGACGCATCTTTGCAGCCGAAATAAATCCTGCATACAAGCATCTTTTGCGTGGTGAATTGTATTCGGGAATTTTTTAATGTATTGATCCGTTAAACCGCCGTTATGCGATTTCTATTTCTATTGCTGTTAACCATTTCTACTTATTCATTAAGCGCTCAATCTGATTCATTGACGACCCAACCCGAAAAACAGCACCGGTTTTATTTTTATTGGGGCTATAACCGAACCTGGTTTTCAACATCCACCATACATTTCAGTGGGCCGGAATACGATTTTACGGTGTATGATTTGAAAGCAAAAGACCGGCCTACTAAGTTTGGGTGGGTTTATTTGGACCCGACCCGGCTTTCTATACCGCAGTACAACTGGCGTTTTGGATATGCGCTGCGCAAGCGCTTTTGGGTATCTGCCGGCTGGGATCACATGAAATACGTGGTCAATCAAGGGCAGTGGACAACGATTTCCGGCGTGGTAACTGAAAAAATCTCGCCCAAATACGCTGGATCATATTTGAACCAACCCATCAAATTAGAAACGGATTTGCTCCGGTTTGAACACACCAACGGGTTTAACCTGATTAGTTTAGACGCAGAATGGTGGTTCCCGCTCTATAAAAAACGACCAAACGACCGCAAGCTCCGCGCCTATTGGATGCTTGGAACCGGCGGCATCTGGATGATCACCAAAACAGATGTGCATGTGTTTGAAGACGGGCTTGACAATAGATTTCACTTGTCGGGCCTGGCCTTTACCGGCAAAACAGGCCCCATTTTGGAATGGCACAAACGCTGGTTCCTGAGTGCGCAATTGCGCAGCGGTTACGTGAACCTGCCCTGGGTACCAATTAAAAATGAAGCGCCCGAACGCGCTGACCATCAAGTGTTTTTCTGGGAAATGATTTTTATGGGTGGTATACGGTTTTAAACACACGCCGAAACAATTAAAATCCGCATCTTACAAAATATAAAAAATATTACTTCGCTATAATTAGCGGAACCAAAAATAAAAATACAGGGTTTTCCCTATTGTATTCCTCATCGGACCTGTTGCACGGGAGCGCGCAGGTCTAATTTTTCATAATCAAACCCGTTTTTACTGTGGCCCAAATTTTACAAATACTCAAAAATCTGCGGTCACATGAAATCATACCTCTATTGCAGTGCGGTAGGGTGGTTAATGGGAGTCAGCCTCCCAATCCTCCCTGCTCAAACCGAAGCGGACAGCGCAACGGAAACCCCAACGCCGATCACCAAACCTGTTGCAACATCGGAAACCAACAACGGCGATACATCCAAATATTGGTTGTTTCGCCACGCGCGGGTGACGGGCGGACAAATTACGTTGCCGTTTAAAATCCGAAAAAGTCGTGAAAATCACACGTTTCGACTCACAACCGACGTGACGCTGGGCGGTTACGTGGGCTACACGCGGCGGCTTTCCACCAAAAAGAAGTACAGTTTGACCATCCCGTTTACGGCGGGTTTGACCTTTATCAACATCACAGACAACAATACAAGCCTCCGCGTAGAAGCAGAAACGGCGGATGTGGTGCCCGGTTTGACCTGGAGTTCGGGTATTATCCTTCAATTGGAATCATATAACCTGGGTATTATGTTTGGCAAAGACTATGCAAGCAACGTAGGCGACCAATGGGCTTACCACGGCAAATTGTGGTGGTCGTTTGGGGTGGGTTTTGTTTTTTTGAAATAGTTCTTACCGAGGATATTGAACGTGCAGCATGTGAAGGGTTTGTGCCATAGCACACCGTTTGATATTCATCTGTTCAATATTCGATATTCGTTATTCTTTTTTTCGTACTTATGCGGTAAATAAACGTTTTCCGCATGTCTAACTTACGCATCAAACTTGCCCTGTTCCTCAACTACTTCGTGTTTGCCATCCTGCTCAACAGCGTGGGCACTGTGATTTTGCAGGTACAAAATAACTACGGCGTATCTGAGTCTTCCGCTTCCATCCTCGAAGCATTTAAAGACTTGAGTATCACGATTGTATCGTTTTTAGTGTCCTCTTATATCACGCGGATCGGCTACAAAAACGCCATGTTGATTGCTTTGGGTTTTACGGCTTTGGCTTGTTTTTCCATGCCTTTGGTGGGAGGATTTGCGATGACCAAGGTGCTGTTTGCGGCCGTGGGTTCCAGTTTTGCGTTGATTAAAATGTCGGTGTACAGCGCCATCGGGTTGATTACGAAGGAGCAGAAAGCGCACTTGAGTATGATGAGTTTTATTGAATCGTTTTTTATGGTCGGTATATTGACCGGCTATTTCATATTTAGCGCTTTTGTGGACGATAAAAACCCGCAATCGACCTCCTGGCTGCAGGTGTATTATTTGCTGGGCGCTTTGTCGCTGATTGCCCTGGCCTTGCTTTGGAGCGCCAGTTTGGATGAATCGTCGATCAAGCCCTCCGAACCGGTTTCGGTGATTCGGGAATTTACCTCGATGTTTCAATTAATGGCTTTACCGTTGGTGTTATCCTTCATTTTTTGCGCGTTTTTCTACGTGTTGATCGAACAGAGCATTATGAGTTGGCTGCCGACTTTCAACAACAAAGTGTTGCAATTGCCGACCTCTTTAAGTATTCAAATGGCCAGCATCCTGGCGGGCTCAACGGCGGTTGGGCGCTTTTTGGCCGGGGTGCTGCTGAAACGTTTTAACTGGTACTGGGTACTCACGACCTGTTTGGTGCTGGCGGCCGGTTTGGTGCTACTTGCCATTCCGCTGAGCAACACGGTATCCGGCCAACCGGTGACAGGCTGGGGCAACGCGCCTTTAGCTGCCTTTATTTTCCCTTTAATCGGCTTGTTTTTAGCCCCGATTTATCCGGCCATTAATTCCGCCATCCTGAGTTCTTTGCCGACGGCCAAACACGGGATGATGGCGGGTTTGATTATCCTGTTTTCGGCCCTGGGTGGCACGACGGGATCGCTTATTACCGGGTCTGTGTTTCAGCATTACGGCGGACAAAATGCGTTTTACTTTTCGTTGATTCCGATTTCCGTGTTGGTGGTGTTGTTGTTTATTTTTAAGCGTTTGCAGGGTAGGAGCGTGGCGGGTTAGGGGGTATTTTCCGCCATTCATGTATCTTCACGCATCTAAACCTGGCGTTTTCCAATGAGCAATCCCTATTTCGACATCCAATCCCTCGGCCCGCTTTACCAGGCCGTCCAGTCTTCCGGCATCTTGCCCGATTCCAAAACCTTTGTGGATTGCACGCCCAAACTCGATCCGGGCGCGATCGCGGAGGCATACGCACACGCGCACACGCAAGCCGGGTTTGATTTGATGCAATTCGTGCAACAGCATTTTGAATTTCCAAAATCGCCTGACACGGGTTATTCCTCGGCGCAAAAGCCCATTGTGGAGCACCTGAACGCCTTGTGGTCGCAACTTGAACGTCGGCCGGATGATGCGGGCGGGACCTTGATTCCGCTGCCATATGCGTACATCGTGCCCGGCGGCCGCTTTCGGGAGGTGTATTATTGGGACAGTTATTTTACCATGCTGGGTTTGCAGGTTTCTGGGCGTATTGATTTGATGGAAAATATGATCGCCAATTTTGCCTGGCTGATTGATGCCGTGGGTTTTATCCCAAATGGCAACCGGACCTATTATTTGGGACGTTCCCAACCGCCGTTTTTTGCCCTCATGGTGGAATTGCTGGCTGAAAGCAAGGGCGACGCGGTGTTGTTGCAATACCGTCCGCAATTGGAAAAAGAATACGCGTTTTGGATGGACGGTTCAGATACGCTCAGTGCCGAACATGTTGCTGAAAAACGCGTCGTGCGTTTACCCGACGGTGCCTTACTCAATCGTTATTGGGACAATTTTGACCAACCTCGTCCCGAAGCGTTTATCGAAGATACCGAAGTGGCCCACGCTGCCCACGGCGATGCCTCCACAACTTGGCGGCATATCCGCGCGGCCGCAGAATCGGGCTGGGATTTCAGCAGCCGCTGGTTCCGTGCGCCGGAAAGTATGGCGAGCATCCAAACGACCGACCTCGTGCCGGTGGATTTGAATTGTTTGTTGTTTCATTTGGAAAACACCCTCGCGCGCGCGGCGCAATTGGCCAGAGACGAAACGGCGGCTAAAGATTTTGCCGAAAAAGCCGCCGCCCGTGATGCCGCCATCAACCGCTATTGCTGGAATGAGCGCATCGGGTTTTACACAGATTATCATTTCAAACTTGGCGCCCACAGCGAGCGCATTACATTAGCCGCCGTTTTTCCTTTGTTTTTCAACCTCGCAGCGCCTGCACAAGCCGATGCGGTGGCTGAAATGATAGAGGCCCACTTCCTGCAACCCGGCGGATTGACCACGACCTTGCTCCACACCGGTCAGCAATGGGATGCACCCAACGGTTGGGCGCCCCTGCAATGGATGGGTTACGCCGGGCTGCGCAATTACGCCAAACATCATTTGGCGGATGCCGTTAAAAACAACTGGATGGCTTTATTAGAAAAAACCTACCTCGAAACAGGCAAAATGATGGAAAAATATAACGTGATGGATCTGAGCAAAGCAGCGGGCGGGGGCGAATACCCCAATCAGGATGGTTTTGGCTGGACAAACGGGGTGTACCTGAAGTTTGAGCGAGAGGCGTACACAAAGGATTTCTGAATGAACAAATAATGTTCTGACCTCGGAGAGGTCCAATATTGGTAGCAATTGATTATCAGATATTTAGCGGACCTCGGAGAGGTCTAACATTGATATTGTTCATTGCAGATATTTTACCAATGTTAGACCTCTCCGAGGTCAAATCCCGTTCATATAAATAATTTGCTACCAATGTTGGACCTCTCCGAGGTCTGGCACCCGGCTTAATTATATCCTTCGTTCACCCTTAATTCAAGAACCTTTGATAATTAAATCTAACGTGGGCCTAAATCCCCAAATCATAAAATCCCTATAATCATGGTCTGTCTTTCAATTTTTTCTGAAAATTCCATAACAAAATAAAAAACTATTTTCTCAACGCTACGTTCTATAAAAGGAAACATTATTCGGCGCTCTTAACCCGGCCCCTTCACGTTTAAACCTTTGAAACAATGCAATTCAATATTCCCGACAGTCCCAACCCCCGCGTGGTGATCGTAGGCGGCGGATTTGCAGGTCTCACTCTTGCCCGCAAACTCAGCAATTTGCCTTTTCAGGTTGTCTTGATCGACAAAAACAACTACCACCAGTTCCAGCCTTTGTTTTACCAGGTGGCGATGGCTGGCCTTGAGCCGTCGAGCATCGTTTTTCCGTTCCGAAAATTATTTCAAAAGTCGAACAACGTACAGGTTCGGGTTACGGATTTTCAATCAGTGGATCCCAAGGAACAGGTCATCCACACCGGCATCGGTGATTTGCATTACGATTATTTGGTCATTGCTGTCGGCGCCGACACCAATTGGTACGGCAACGAACGCGTAAAAGCCAATGCCATTCCCATGAAATCCGTGAGCGAGGCGCTTTTTCTCCGCAACATCATTTTCGACGACTACGAAAAAGCCATCACTTCAGAAACGGATTTCGAGAAACAAAAACTGCTTGACATCGTGATTGTCGGCGGCGGCCCAACCGGCGTGGAAGTGGCCGGCTCCTTAGCCGAAATGAAAAAAAACATCATTCCAAAGGACTATAAAGACCTCAAAGGCGACGAAATCGACATCCACCTGATACACGGCAACGACCGCTTATTGAACACCATGTCGCCCGCAGCATCGGCCAAAGCCGAAAAATTCCTGCGCGAACTTGGCGTCAAACTCTGGCTCGATAAAGTCGTCACCAATTACGATGGCGAAACAGTGGTCGTCAACGACGGCTCTACCATCAAAACCGACAAGGTGATTTGGGCGGCCGGTATTGTCGGCAATAAAGTGGTGGGTTTGCCTGCCGAAGCCTACACGCGCGGCAACCGCATCAAGGTAAACGCCTACAATCAGGTAGAAGGCTTTCAAAACATCCTCGCGCTCGGCGACATTGCTTACCAAACCGAAGAAAAATTCCCAAATGGTCACCCGCAAGTGGCACAGGTTGCTATTCAACAGGCTAAAAACTTAGTGGGAAATATGAAAATATGGCAAAAAGAGGGCGGTTTGAAGCCTGTGCCGTTTCATTACCGCGATTTAGGTTCTATGGCCACCATCGGTCGCAACCGCGCGGTGGTTGATTTGCCGTTTTGGAAATTCCAGGGCGCTTTTGCCTGGTTTGTGTGGTTGTTTATCCACTTGTTCGCCATTTTAGGGGCCAAAAACAAGGTGTTTATTTTCATCAATTGGGTGTGGAATTATTTGACATACGACCAGAGTTTGCGGTTGGTGATAAAGCCGTGGCGGCGGCCGAGGGAATAATGAATATCGAACATCGAACAGATGAATATCGAATGTCGAAGTGGGGCGTTGTGGCTGGGCAGGGTAAAGTTGCTAGGGTTTAACGCTGGCAGCGTTAACCGCTG
>JBAXTB010000125.1:0-14435 GCA_037130425.1 Bacteroidota bacterium | reverse complement strand
AATTGGACTATGTGGAAGAACGCGACGGCATCCTGAGCGGTTTTGAGTTCAAATTCTCTCAAAAAACAGCCAAAGCGCCCCAAGCATGGCTTGAAAACTACGCACATTCGACGTTTTTGACGGTGAATCGGGATAATTATTTGGATTTTTTGTTGGGGTGAGTGATTGGACCTTCTCAAAAAGTAGACACTGAGATTGTGTATGCTTTGAATATCTCAAAATGAGTTTAATGACCTAATGAACATTTTCCTTTTGGTTCATAAGATGAATACTCTTATTTTTGAGCGACGCTTTCATCGTCTCCGTCCAAGTTAGGCAATTGGGTTCTAAACGTGCTAGTAGAAAAGTAGATTAGGTACCGTTTTGTTAAAAAGGCAACTTGTTTGACTTCAAGGGGTAGCACAAAAATGATACAAATAAAAATGGAAGAAATTTTAAGATTAAAAGAACGAGTTGAAATAGCGCTTGAATTAGGAGAGAGCCATTATCGGGAGTTCAAAAGTGCATTAGAAGGGCCTCCATCAAATAAGACACCAAGAGAATTAAAGGAAATTTGTGCAGATATAGCAAAGACCTTAGTCGCATTCGCAAATGCTGATGGGGGAGAACTTTTTGTTGGCGTTGAGGATAATCATTCAGTAACAGGCATACCGCACCCCATTGACAAACTTGACAGAATACAAACGGCTCCGGAAATTTACGTTTTGCCAGAAACCCCATTGCCATTAAAGAGAGCAGTAATAATTGATTATAATGGTTTTAAAGTCGCATATTTTTCTGTTGAAAAAGGTTCGAAGTATGTGCATCTTACCTCGAAAGGAGAATGTTTTCAACGAAAAGATAGAGATAGTATTCCTACAGCATCTGAAAGCATTCAATTTGTAAGGGATGAGGCTATATCTCGAGAGTACGATAGGCAATTTGTTGAAATTGCTCAAGTAACTGATTTGGATATAGATCTAGTAAGATCTGTTGCCCAACAAATATCTAAATCAATTTCTCCGGAAAAATTTTTGCAATATTTGGAACTTGCAGAATTTGATGGTAACAGGCTCAGATTAAGGAAGGCTGCCCTTTTGTTATTTGCTAAAAATCCAAGTAAATGGCATCCGAGATTACAAGTACGAATCTTAAAGGTGAAAGGGGTTGAAGAAAAAACAGGTACAGAATTTAACGTCGAAGAGGTAGAGGAGGTTTCCGGCAATATTTTTTCACTTATTGAACAAAGTTGGGAGGCACTTAGACCTAATCTCACAGAAACAAGATTTTCTAAGGATGGTTTATTTAAAACCCAAATTATTTACCCTGAATTAGCATGTAAAGAAGCGTTAATAAACGCAATAACACACAGAGATTATAGTATTGAGGGCCGTGGTATTGAGGTTCGAATTTTTGAAGACAGACTCGAAGTGCTTAGCCCAGGGAAATTACTGTCATCAATCACTGTGAAAGATCTTGAAGAACTTAAAGGTGTGCATCAATCTAGAAATACGTATATCGCTAAAGTTTTGAGAGAATTTGGCTATATACGTGAACTGGGAGAGGGGATTCGAAGGATTTTTGAGCTAATGCAAAATAATGATTTAGTTAAACCCAAAATTGAATCCCCTAATAAATCCTTTATCGTAACATTGTTTTATAAATTTGTATATACAAAAGAGGAAAAAATCTGGTTAGAAAATTTTGAAAAATATAATTTATCCCGCGAACAAAAAACAGTTGTTAGGCTAGGTATAAATGGTAGACTTGTTTCTGCTAAAGAAATTTGGGAGCAAGTTGGTATTGTTAGTGAGGAGTATTATCGGCTTCTAATCGAATCATTACGAATCCTCGGGATTTTAAACAATAAACTTTCTCAGAATCAAATAACAAATCAAAAGGGCAGTTTTGGAAACTCTCGAAAAGCTGTCCCTCGTTATGAAATCGTTATACCAGATAAACAATCTTCAACATCACCTAAGATTGTTGACACATCTGACTATGCCAAAATATATGTAAGTAACTTACCCCCTTCTGCAACAGAGGAAGACTTGGAAAAAGTATTTTCCCAATTCGGTGATATTGTTCACATTAATATTCCAATGGATTTCCAGACCGGTAAAGCCAAAGGATATGGATTTATCGAATTTGACAAAATGAATTCGGTTAATATGGCTTTAAAAAACAAAGCATCACTTTATTTAAACTTCAGAAAGCTGTATATTCAAAAGCACAGAAATTAGAATTTTAGGGTAAATAGTAGGTATCGGATATGACTTTGATGCCACCTGAAACGGTGTTTTTACTCAAAGTAGAGAGAAATTACTTTTTTTTCGATTAAAGGCAAAAAGCATGTGATCTCTCATTACATTAGGCCCACGTAACATACGTTCCCTCCCCCTCATTACGCATCTCCCCCGATACGTAAACAATCACACCATGAAAACAACCTCCGTCCAGCTTTACATCTGCGCCGCCATTGCCTTGGCCGTGCTTGTCGGCGCCAACAGCGCCCAGATTCCAAAGGTTTTTGACCTGTTTGCGCCCAAAACAAGCGTTGCGCCGCCGCCGAGCGCCTTCGAAAGCGCCCACGCAGCCATGCCCATCCCCATTCCTGACGAAGCGGATATGGAATGTAAAAACGGCAAAGAACACAACATCCCGGTGCCTTCCGAGCTCTATCTGCAAGATTATGAACGGGTGCTGTACACGTTTATCCTCAAGCGCCAATACGTGGACCTGAACTGGTGCGTCGACAAACGCGTGCGCGACACCGGCCCCTATATCGAAGACAGTTACTACGGCGTACACCCGGCCGTGCGCATTTATTACTCGCCCAGCATGATGTACTGGCTCACCGGCGATCCCGGTTATTGGCAGGAAGGCAAACAATCGGGCAAGGCGACGCCGAAAGCCCCGCGCAGCGGCCCCGTGCCTGACGGCGCCATGATTGTCAAGGAAATGTTCACGCCGCCGGGCACCATTTATTCGGAATTGAAGGATTTGTTGCAAAAAAACGAGGCCGCCGCCTGCAAAGACGAAGCGGTGTATGAAAAACTGCTCGGCCGACTGATTACGTCCTACACGGTGATGGTAAAATCGAGCGCCGGCTCGCACGACGGCTGGTTCTGGGCCGGACCGAGCGCGCCGACGCTGGTGGACGGCAAACTCCAAACTGTGGAGGAAGCCGTTGAAAGTCAATTGGATACGGATACCAAAATGCCGGGATCGGGCTTCGGCGCAACCTGCATTCGTTGCCATGCATCCGCCGCGGACGACCTGACATTCAGTTCCTTGCGCAATGTGGCGGGCTTTGAAACAGAAGAAAATATCATTTCGTACCGGGTGGATAACTCCTGGCGCAGCGAAGCCTATTTCAGCAATTACCCGCTGAGTTTGATTAATTCCGATAGTTGCCTGCGCAATGCCAAGGCCGTATTTGAGTTGCCCGCGCCCTTGCGGCCCTACAAATTATCGGCGGATACCACGAAAAGCGAGACCTTACAATTTCACCGTACACCGCCCGCGCCGGTCGCGAACGCGCGCGATACGAGGCGTTTACAAGGGATAAACCCCGCTTTTACGGCCATTTTTCCGCCTTTGCCCAATACCGCGACGGCCAAAGCATTTCCCAGTCAGTTTAGCGACCATGTAGTAGCGGGTCAAAAAATAGAACAATTTATCACCTCCGATAACTGCACGGGCTGCCACGGCGGTTTGGGCGGCAGTCCCTACGATGTGGCCATGTTTGTACAAACCGGCCCTGCTTACGGCGACGGTTACAACGTGTCGGAATACGGCGAATGGCGCTGGTCGCCGATGGGTTTGGCCGGCCGCGACCCGATTTTTTATGCCCAATTGGAAAGTGAAATGGTGCTCATGGGCTTAGATGCCAAAAAAGGCGGTCTGCTCAAGGGTTCTTTAAAAGACAACCAGGAACAACTGACCACTACCTGCCTGAGTTGCCACGGCTCGATGGGCCAGCGGCAGTTAAAAATTGACGCCAAAACGGATAAAACCCTGGACCCCAATTTCAAGGTCGATTATGTGTACCTCACGGAATTGCTTTCGGCCAAAACGCCCAAACCCGACAACTACAAATACCATAAATACGGCGAATTGGCCCGCGAAGGCATCAGTTGTATGACCTGCCATCACATGCTTGCGCCCGATTCGGCGGCGGTGGCGGCCTGGTCGCCCACGCAGCCGAACTGGATCAACAACAGCACCCCGCGCGAACTGGCCTATTTCCTGTTTCACAACACCACCGGGCAGCCGAATACGGGTCCGCCGGGCGAAGTGTACGGTCCGTTTAAAGACGTGAACACCTCGCCCATGAACAAGGCCATCGGCGTGATTCCCAAGCAAAATGCCTTTATAAAACAGGCCCAACTCTGCGGCGTTTGCCACACGATCAACCTGCCGAACATCGGGATGACCAAGGATGAATTCCCGGTTCTGACGGCCGCCGAACAAAATCCGGCCCTCAAACCATACGCGCATACCATCGAGCAGGAAACGTTTTTGGAATGGCAAAACAGCCGTTTTTCAAACAGCAATGCCAAGGGACAACCGGCGCAGGGCTTCAAAAGTTGCCAGGATTGCCACATGCCGGGCGGTTTTGAAAGCCCCGACGGCAACATCAAAATTCAGCAACTTAGCACCAAAATCGCGACTATCCAGGACCAGGATTACCCGGAAGTGGACCATCGCGCGCCCGACGCCGATGTGCGCGCACCCCTGCGACCCGACTACAAACGCCACGAACACGTGGGCCTGAATGTGTTCCTGCTGGAAATGTTCAACCAGTTCCCCGACGTGCTGGGTGTGGCCAAACAGGATTACATGACCTCGGCCAAAAACGGCAACGAATTCGCCATCGGTAACATGGTCCGCCAGGCCCAAAACGCCACGGTGGACATAGACGTGCAGGTGGCTTCCATGCAGGGCAATCAAATGACGGTAAACGTGGGCGTGCAAAACAAAACCGGCCACCGTTTCCCCAGCGGCGTGGCGTTTCGCCGGGCTTTTTTAGAGTTGCTGGTAACAGACGCGCAGGGAAATCTCGTTTGGAGTTCCGGGCGTACCAATGCCGTGGGTGTGCTGCTGGACGGCGACGGCAAACCGCTGAAAACGGAATTTTTACCGAATAAAAACACCTACCAGCCACATTATCAAACCATTACGCAGCAGGATCAGGTGCAGATTTACGAAGAACTCACCCAGGATGCCGACTATGATTTTACCACCAGTTTTGTACACCGCGTTCACGACATCAAGGACAACCGCTTGTTGCCCACGGGCTGGCGCTTTTCGGAATATTTCGAAAACCAGGGCGAAGTGATGCTCCAGTTTATGAAAGCCACCGACCCGTTTGGAACCGGAAATGACCCCGATTACAAGGATCAGGGGCCTGCGTTTCCGGGCAAAGATAACCTGCAATATCAGATTACCCTCCCGGCCGGCTACACAGCGCCCTTGCGCGTACAAGTGACCATGTATTACCAGTCCATTCCACCGTATTATTTGCAGCAGCGTTTCACTACGGCGCCCAACGGTGCGGCCACTCAGCGGCTCTATTACCTCACCAGCCGCCTGAACGTGGATGACACACCGATTGAAAACTGGAAATTACCGCTGGTTTCGATGGAAACGAAGTATGATGCGAAAAGTGGGGCGTGGAGTAAGGCGACGCGGGTGAAGCAAAAGAAGGCGCTGCGGTAAAACGCAACCTTTTTCCTGTTGATGAATCGCGTCAATCCGATCGGAGTGGTTGGGTTGGCGCGGTTTTGTTTTTTCACCTCGTCAGGTCTTCCGCCCCTTACCAGTTCCCCAAGCGCGGCGGCAGGGGATTGAGTGCGGGGGAGCGAAGACCACGCGCGGCGGAAAAACCCTTTATCAAAATTGAGCCGATTTGATCTGGTTATTTTGTTTTTTTGAGCCGATTATTTATCCTAACCTTGCACACAACGTTTGTGTATGCGTAGTGGTGGGGTTGCGAGCCATTATCGCATACACAGTGTTAGCGGTTCGCCCTTCATTCTGTCAACCAATTTAGTGCCTCTTGTGTAATTCCGTTATACCAATCTACTTCATTGTCCGTCGAGTTTGCTAATTCATTTGAACGCTCGAAAAATCGCTGAATGTGTCTTGGTTCGGGAACATAGTTTGCATTATGAGAGTCCTGAACCATTTTAACAAAAAAGCTCAAAGGCAACGGAACGATTGTCGAAGTCCCACCATAATATTGAATGTTCATTTTGTGCAATGCGTAAAAATGAGCTTTACAAGCGTCATTTATGTTTGGTGCAATAAACAAACAGTAAGCAGGTTTTTCAGTTTCACGCTTATATTTTGCAAGGTGTCTTGTTACAGGTTCACCTTCTGTTTCATATTACCTTTGTCCGCTTTGCATAGTTACTTCAACTGTTAAACCGAAGTCGCCATAATCGCAAACAATATCAGCCATGTTGCCCTGTGCTGTTGACATAGGATTTCCAAAATCGTCAAATTTCAGATTTGCTTTAATCTCTCCTCCATCTAACATTGTCATTGCTCGCCAAGTGTTCCATTCCAACATTAGAGGCGTGTCATAAAGTGAATTATCAAGTATTTTGTCAAATGTTATAGAAATATCTTCAAAAAGTCGGTAGTCTTTGATATCTGCAACTTGTTCTGTTAGAATTTGTTCTTTTCGGTTTTCTAATTCGTCAGCAAATATATTTTTGAGTTCTAGTAATGTTGCTGTTTCGGAAATTTCTAATTGAGGAAACTCCGTTCTAATTTTTTGCTCTAATAAATTTCTGTCATCAGTTAACAATGTCGGAATTTGTGGGTTTCCGAGATATGCAACATATTGCCATTCGTTATCAATGAAACAAGGCTCTCTGTCGGTGTGTTGTAGGAAGTAATCAACTTCTTGAATTTTCTCGGAAATAATTGAAATTGACTTTCCAATATGTGAAATATTTACTAATCCTGTTGCTCTCAAGTAACGAACACAAGCGTCTGCATAATCTCTCATATTGCTTGCTTTCGTGTTTAAAAAATTTGAAATCGAAGCGTCATTAGTTTCTCGGGTTTTTGTATTTCCTGAACTAATATCGACACTATAAATTTCTCTTAACTCTCTGTCAAAATACTCTGCACGAAAACGCTTGTAGTTGCCTTCGTTTTGAGCATTTGCTATTCTGAATTGATTGATTTTATCAACTATTGTATCAAATTCTCTGTAGTCAACCAATTGCAAGCCAAACATCTTTAATTCATCAAATTTCAATGAGCCAAAATGTCTAATGAGCCTAAAAAGTTCAAGATAAGGTTTTACCCAAAAAATTGCAGAATTTGCAGTTGGTATGTGAAAGGGTGAAGGAACTTGGAATTTGAGTAGCTGCCTTAAAAATATTTCGTCTTTCCTTCTTGAGTTAACAAGTTCTTCTCCTGCTAGGGTTAATTGTATTGTTGGTGATAGAATAACAAAACCAAGTGCTTTTGGTGCTCTGTTTATTCTGTCTCTTGCACTAAATGCAGGGTCATTTGCACCTTCGCCATTGAAAAAGTTTTCTTCTTTCAATAGATCCATAAATGCTCTTTGTGTTTGGTTGTTCCATCTTTGTCCTGCGAAATGGGTGTTTAAAAGCCCAATTTCCGGAATCATCTTTTCAGGTGTCCGTGGGGAAGTAGTTACGAAAATTACTTTGCTGTCAATTGATTTAGCCATAAGAAACAGATTCTTCTTCAAGTATTAATTTGGGTTCTCGTTTTAATGCTTCATTGCCATAGTTAGAAATAAGAATGTGGCTCGCCTCGGACTTAAATCTATTCCTAATATTTACTGCATAGGATTTGCCATACTCATCAACAATGTAATCGCCGTATAATTTTTCTGTTAGTGGAGTTCTTCCAATTACCATAAGTGCCTTACACCTTAGTTTTTTGTATTGGTTTGCTAATTCAATATGATTTTTTTCATTAAACCCGTCTTTATGTTCAACGTTACCATAATCTGAAAAAACGCAATCATAAGGCGGGTCTAAAAACATAAAGTCGTCTTTGGTCGCCATTTTAAAAATCTCGGAATAGTCAAGATTATAAATCTCTGTATTAGCAAGTAATTTGCTATGTGATTTTGTAACCAATGAAGTATTTAGGTTCGCATAGCGACCGTAAGGCACATTAAATTCTCCTCTGGCATTATAGCGTATCATTCCTGAATACGCTGTTTTATTTATGAAGAAGTAAAGTAAAGCATCAGAGTATTTCTTTTCGGTCAATTCGTTGAACATATCTCTTATTTTATAATACATAGTTTCGTTATCGTCATCAACTCTTTTATCTGGTGTTTTACTTTTTAATTCTTCAAAGTTTCTGCGGTTAATGGCGTAAACTCGCTCTATCTCTGCTAATTCTTTTTTGAGTGTATCAAAGTCATTTTTTACGCCTAAGTAAAATAAAATGAGTTTTGAATTAATGTCATTTATGATTGCTCTCTTCGGTTCTAAATGAAAGAACAAAGCACCACCACCAAAAAACGGTTCAATATATCGTCCGTTGTATTGTGGGATATGTTTAATCAAATTAGGGATTTCTTTTGATTTTCCTCCTCTGTATTTTACTAATGGCTTCATACTTTGGCTGATTTACGTTTATATTGAACAATTCGTTCAGCAACCACATTTAAAATTTGTGTTGCTTCTTCTTCTTCGGCAATAATGTCGTAAACCTTGTCTGCCGACCATAAACATATCAACTCTTTTGAGTCAACTTCGAGTAAGTCCGCAAGAACTGTTACTTGTTCTCGTTTCGCTCGTCTTTCGCCTTTTTCAATCTTGCAGTATGTCGCTGTGTCAATTTCTAACGCAGCAGCTAACTGTCTTTGAGGAATTTGTTTCTCCTCTCGAAGTGTCCTGATTTTACTACCAAAGATTGTTGACATAAGTTTGTCTTGACATTATTTGGCAAATATAATTCTTTTTTCCTTTCACTCGTCATTTTTTTTGCACGGTCTGTCTTTTTAGGGTGCCGGCTAACTAAAGCTTCCCGCATTGCACCCATCCCCTGCATCAACGCGGTCACCGCGACTGCTTTGCAATTGTCGTTGATGCAATTATGGCGAAGTTCGGGTTTTAAAACCAAAATAATAAGCATTTATAAGAAAAATATACCAATTTTGTAAATACACAGGCATAAATCCAAGCCCGTGTAAATTTGTTCTATTGCAATCATCTGGTTTTCGCCTCGCCGAGTCTTCCCGCAGTTCCCCGCTGGCGCAAGGTTCCAACCTTGTGACGGCTATCTGTCGGGTTCAACCCGACGGATCGGAGACACAAGGTTAGAACCTTGCGCCAGCCTGTTTATTGAACCTTCGGATCCCGATGCACACCCAATTCCTCCACTTTATACCCCTTCGGATATGTGCGCGTTTTCCGCCGTGTCCGCAATAACGGCTTCTTCCGCAACGGAATACAGGCCAAAACCCATTTCCGAACCGTCATAACCACCTCCAATAACCCGCGTACCAACAAATTCGGGTCCGGGTAATGCATGGCCTTGCGCAGGCGCTCGTCCATGATCGCGTAGGCGAAGGGTTTGGCGAGCGGCCACATAAAGCGGGGCAAATACCAGCCCAACATCAGGTGCAGCGTCGCGTCGGCCACCTTTCGGCCGGGTTCGGTGTAGGCAAAATGATTGGTTTCATAGTCGATGTTGTACTGCTCCATCGCGTCAAAATCGGCCGGAATATCCTGGATGCCCATGCGCGCGCCAATTTCCGCCCAGAGGTGATAACCGGCTTCCAATTCCTTTCGGGTGGATTTGCGGTAGCCGAACCGTGTGTTCCAGCGGTACGGCTCTATCACAAATGTGGTAAGCACATAGCGGAAATCATCGTTGGATATTTTGAAGCGGCCGTGCATGTTGTTCATGCGCCCCAAGGCTTCGCGGCCCCGTTCGCTGTCGTAGCCATGTTCGATGATCTCGCTGAGAATCAGGTCGGTATCGTCGTAGCGCTTTTGGGTGCGGTCCGTGAATTCGTGGGTGGCCAGCAGCAATTTTCCGATGCTTGGCACGGCGAAGGTGCGGAACAGCGCAAATTCCAGCGCGCGCGTGGTGTCCCAGGGAAAATCGTAGTAGCCGATCAGGCGGTTAATTTCGAGGTGATCGAGCCGGGCGTCTAAGAGGGCAATTTTGGAGAGGATGGTTTGTTTTCGCATGGTTGGAGCGTTTGTGTTTTCATTACAACGTCAGTCGGCCCCACAAATAAGTGCGATCCCGCATTTACTTGTGAGGCCCCTGACAAAAGTAAAAACCCTTTGCGAAAACAGAAACCGCTTTTACTTATTGGAATAATATCCGGCCGTAATCAATGAAATTGGCAGACCGACCAATAGCATGTGCCAAAGAATACCCACTGTTGCCAGGCCGGCGTCGAAAGGAGCGGGCGGTACATTACTGTTGGGCAACACCAGCAGGTTCATCACTAACCAAACGCCCAAACCGAATACTAAGCCGGCCGCCACTTTATACTTGCGCAGGATGCTGATTTGCGGATACGCAAAAAAGTAAATCGTTGCTACAACATAAGCAATCAGAAAATGCAGCACCAAACCCGCTAAAACCATAGGGAAGCCGCCGGTCATGGCTGCCGCGCCATAAATGCCGGTGGCAATGTATTGCAGCACTTGTAAGGGATTGAATCCGAACCAAATAAAGTATACAATGACGCCCGCGAACGCGTCTAACACGCCTGCGGCCAACCCGCTTATTAAGATGGTGTTCAGGGCTGTTTTTTGTTTTGGGAAATCGAGCATTTTGAATGAAGTTGACATGATCGTTATGTTTTAAAATGTTATGAATAAACAGACAAGTCTGTTTTTGTTGGTGGAAAAAAATTATTGAATGCCTTTTTGGGATAAGAATGATTTGATGGCAGCAGCAGCCTCTTGGTGTTTTTCTTCCAGCACAAAATGCCCGCCGTTGAGCAAATTGATTTTTGCGTTTTTATTGTCTTTTTTAAATGCTTCTGCGCCGGGCGCGGTAAACAAGGGATCGTTTTTACCTGAAATAACCAAGGTGGCCGGTTGATATTTACGGAAATAGGCTTGCCATTCGGCGTACAGCGGCAGGTTCGTGCCGTAATTGCGGATCAAGGCCAATTGTATATCCTGGTTGCCGGGGCGGTCGAGGTAGTATTGGTCGGTGATGTAACTGTCGGGGTTGATGTTGGCAGGGTTTTCTGCGCCTGCCGTGTATTGCCATTTGGTGCCGTCAAGTGTCAAAAACGCTTTTACAGGTTGCACGGTGCTGTCATTCGGCTGTTGAATATAGGCCACCAGCGGCTTCAGCGCATCGCCCAGGCCTTCGTTGTAGGCGTTTGCATTTTGCACAATGAGCGCTTGAATAAGCGCCGGTCTTTGCGTCGCAATTCGGAACCCGACCGGGCCGCCGTAATCCTGCACATACAAGGTGAGTTTTGTAAGGCCCAGCGCGTCAATAAAATGGCTGATCGTCACGCTTAAATGGTCGAAAGTATATTCATAAGCGCTTGTATTCGGCATACTACTTTGGCCAAACCCAGGATAATCAGGCGCAATCAGGTGGTAATTTGGCGCCAGGTCGGCGATTAAGTCGCGAAACATGTGGGACGACGACGGGAATCCGTGCAGCAACAAGATCGTGGGTTTGTTTTTGTCGCCCGCTTCCCGGTAAAAAATATCAAGGCCGTCTACTTTGATGCTGTGGTAGCTGATGCGCGTCGTTTCGGGATCGCCCGGAATTTGTTGTTCCGTCCGAAGATTAGAAATTTGCTTGTTGGTGAATGGTGCATTTGCGAAGGCGGTTCCTGCGAAGAACATTGCCAAAAGGATGAGTTGTTTCATTGTTGAAAATTTTAAAGATGATGTTTTAGTTTTTTTTGAAAAAAACAGACAAGTCTGTTTTTGTA
Organism: Bacteroidota bacterium; assembly: GCA_037130425.1. GTDB lineage: Bacteria > Bacteroidota > Bacteroidia > Chitinophagales > Saprospiraceae > M3007. The sequence goes on along the minus strand of JBAXTB010000125.1, from coordinate 2,515 downwards.
TTTGCAAAAAAATTATAGTAATTTTTCTACAATTTCTTTCGTGGTATGAATCGACCAGGTGTCGCCATAAACCTTGCTGGTAACCATTGCAGCATCGAACAGTACATACAGTTGGTCGGCTAAGGCTTCTTTTCCGATGGGTTTCAAAATTTCGGCAAACAAAGACCGGATATGGTTTTTCTGTTTCTGAATAAGACTTCTGATCTCCGTTTGGTCGCTCGGAATTTCAGAAACGATGTTCAAAAAATTACAGCCGTTGCAATGCGTGTGGTTGGCAAAATCAACCAAAAAATCAAACAGGCTCAACACTTTTTCCCTTGGCGTATCGTGCTTGTCGATCACTGCTTGCAGGGTTTCATTGGTATCCACGGCTGTTACGCGCAGGTACTCGATCAACAAATCTTCTTTCGAAGGGAAATGCTGATACAGGCTCGCTTTTGCAACATCGGCCTCTTTGATGATCTGGTTAATCCCAGTGCCTTTGTAGCCTTGGGTATAAAATAACCGTGAGGCGGTTTCTACAATTCTTTCTTTAGCATCCATGTTCATTTTATTTTCGATACAAAGATATGGTACTTGCAAACAAAAACAGACAGGTCTGTTCAAATATTTTTTAAAGTAAATTATTTTTAATTAAAAAACAGCACTTTGCGTTTTTTACTGACAAGTACAACGCGCATCCGACAAAGATGTTGCTTGTATCGTCCACCCGCCAGGCCCTGTATTGGCAGGTATGCATACCTGAAATACGCCGCTGCTTCCAGGGAAAACCTGTGTCACCGAACCGCTTCCGGTGGCATTGTAAGTCAGCGAAAACGGCGCGGTTCCGGTAAAATTCGCCGTAATTGATTTACAACCTCCGGGGCATACATTTTGATTGCCCGCTGAAAAAGCCACGGATGGTAGCGGCCGCCACACAATCGGATTGGCATTGGAAAAATCAAGGCAAGGATCGGCCAAATTCACATTGCCGCCTGCGTTATTGCCCGCCATCGCAGCCACGTAATAGGTAACGCCTGTTTGCATGGGCGGTGCAAAGGTGAAGGTAGGCGTGTTGCTGGTGGCAATAATGCTGCCCGCCGTGTCGCTGGGGTTGCTAAACAGGACGTATTGAAGCAAATCGTTGTTGTCGAGCGTGGCGTTGTTGTTGTGGGGAACGGTAATGCTCGCATTGATGCAATAATTCGTCGGGGACTGAGGCGTGATCGTGCCGGCGTTGGTCGTACAGCCCGAAAGACAGGTATAATTGGGTATATTCGGCGGGAGGTAACTAAAATTATAGAAAAACAAATTATTCGGAAGGTCACAAATCAGATCATCCGTATTGGTTTGCAAGTTGTAAAAGTAAATGTCAGAAATACCGGCACTTGTATTAATGGAATGAAATAACCCTGAATTACCGTTCCAGTTGCCTGCCACCACGCCTCCGTACGGACTTGAAATACTGTTTACAATGGTTGATTGTGCCGGATTTGCTACGTTTATCAACACCAGGTAATTGGTATTTGTATTAAAATCATAGCCGATGCCGTACAAATCGCCGTTTACATAAAACAAATCCTGCATATAACTAATGCTCGACGGCCAGGGGCCGATAAAACTCACGGTGTTCCCGGCAGGATTAAAAACACCCAATCCTTCGCTTCCGCCAAGGTACACCAGCCCGCTGGGCGCCAATTCGCCACAATACCAATAATAAGCAGGATTGGTATTTGTCCAAACAACCCCTACGCCCGGCGGCGATTCCAGCCGCGCCAGGGTATTGCCGCCCACATACAAGTGATTCCCGTTTGGCAACATCACCAAATCAAGCACGCCGAAGGGCAGCGATATGGCCGGCGTCACCGGACAAGCCTCACAAGTGCTTAAATTAATGGCATATACAAACTGTTGTGATTGGTCATTGAACGTGAAGGCGTAAATAATTTGACCGTAAAGGGGCTTAAATCCGCCCAGAAAACACAGGCAAAACAGTAATCGTCTTTGGTTGAAAAAAGATGCCGCTTGGATCATGATGCGTCGCTTAGTTGAGTAATAAAAATCCATTACCCTAAAAGAGACGAAGGATCGGGCGCAGCGAGCGCGGGCTTTCTTGCAAAATGCTACTATTGGCTTTTTTGCGTATTAACTACAAATCCCGTGAACAAAATTAAAAGCCGCAGCGGGTTTACGGACTCGAACAAAATGCATCCGTCAACCCGCAAATTGCCACAGTTGCCCAATTCTGTTGTTATCGTTTCAAACACGAGTTGTTGCATTTTTACCGCATCCAGCAAATTATCGTTGCCCCGGGTCGCAAAACCTTGTCCCGCAATACCTGGCGCAACGGCATCCAGGTGGAAACACCGGAAGGCTGGCTGCGCATCACGGCCGACTATGACGCCAAGGCCATCGAGGTACAAAAGGACGCGTATTTAACAGGTTTTGTAAAGAAATTTCGGGAGAAGCACTTTAGCGCGAAGAGGTAACCTATCACGCAGACCTGTATCGCCTTCGGCAGATTCTTCGCTGGCGC
>JBAXTB010000124.1:0-14448 GCA_037130425.1 Bacteroidota bacterium | reverse complement strand
CCTAAAAATCATCCCCCGCATCATCATCGGCTGCCACAGCAGTAGCAACAGAACCAACCACGGCTTTCACCGGTGCGCTGGCGATGCGTTCCTTGATTTTGGCTTCTAATTCGGCGGAAACTTCCGGGTTGTCGAGCAGGAATTGCTTGGCGGCGTCGCGGCCCTGGGCAATTTTTGCGCCGTTGTAGCTGTACCAGGCGCCGCTTTTTTGAATCACTTCGAGGTCGGTGCCGATGTCGATGATTTCGCCTACTTTGGAGATGCCCTGACCGAATACGATGTCAAAGGCAGCCACGCGGAAAGGCGGCGCAAGTTTGTTTTTAACGACCTTTACTTTTACCTGATTACCCACCACATTGCCGTCTTTGTCTTTCATGGCCGCACCGCTTTTGCGGATGTCGAGGCGCACGGAAGCGTAGAACTTGAGGGCGTTACCACCGGTGGTTGTTTCGGGATTGCCGAACATCACGCCGATTTTTTCGCGCAACTGGTTGATAAAGATGCAGCAGCAACCGGTACGGCTGATGTTGGCGGTGAGTTTACGCATGGCTTGGCTCATAAGCCGCGCCTGGAGACCCATTTTAGAGTCGCCCATTTCACCTTCAATCTCTGAACGAGGTACAAGGGCCGCTACGGAGTCGACCACAAGGATGTCGACAGCGCCGGAGCGGATCAGGTTTTCTGCGATTTCAAGCGCCTGTTCCCCGTTGTCGGGTTGGCTGATGAGCAGGTTGTTTACATCCACCCCAAGGGCTTCGGCGTAAAAACGGTCGAATGCGTGCTCGGCATCTACAATGGCTGCGATACCGCCTTTTTTCTGGCATTCGGCAACCGCATGGATGGCCAGCGTGGTTTTACCGGAAGATTCAGGGCCATATATTTCGATGATACGACCTTTGGGTAAACCGCCGCAGCCGAGCGCAATGTCTAAGCCGAGCGATCCGGTGGAAATGACTTCTACTTCGACGGCCTGCTTGTCGCCAAGACGCATGATGGTGCCCTTGCCGTAGGTTTTGTCAAGGCGGTCGATGGTTGATTGAAGGGTTTTGAGTTTATTTTCTTTTTCGGTAGACATGGTGTTACAGCTCCTTTTTGTTTACGATTTCGGCACAAAAATAAACAAAATGTTTCTATGTCAAACATTTTTTTGAATTTTTTTTATTTTTTGTTTTAGCCGGGACAAAAATACAACACCCCCAAGGGATGTATTGCGACAAAATGCTGCTTTTTTGCGGGGTGGTTTTGGCGTTTTTTTATAAAAAATTGCGCATAAGTGTTTGTTTATCAATACTTTAATCTAAAACACAACAGGCGCGCTGCGTAAAAACTTTTACACAACGCGCCTGCTTGCCTGTCAACTGCCATTTATTGTGTGACGACTACTTTAATGGAATAGTTATTTACAGGGATTGAATTAGAAGAAGCCGGGTAGGGCAGCACGTCAATTAAACGTATTTTGTACCCGAAAGCTGTCGCGAAATCAGGATCAGAAGGGCTGATGTTGCCGCCGACCCTCAGGCTGTCTGGCTGGGTAGCGCTGCCGAGTTTACTTTGGATTTCAACATCGGCCTGGCCTTGCCAAACACATATACCGTCGGTTGGGCAGCGGCTATCGCTGATGAGCGATTTAAAAACCACTTGGAGGTTGATCGGTGCGACGGTTGCGATTTGGTTGTAACCAATGGTCAGGGTATCACCCAACGAACCGCTTGGACGGAGGGTGTCGGTTGTTTTTGTGCAGTTATACAGGGCGGCGGAAAAAGCCAGGGCCAGGGCAACCGGGAACAAGAATTTTTGCATTGTGTGGTATTTTCTTGTATTTACGCAGGAACGGAAGACTTGGTTGGGCGTTTTAGAAATCCGTGTAATCTTGTCATCCGTATAATTTGCGATTCCGATATTTTTGTCAGAATCAGGATTTTCAGAATTACAGGATTGGCAGGATGCGCCATCGTCCGGTATCCAAGCGTTATCGCGATCAATAATCCTGTAAATCATAAAATCCGGTAAATCCTGATTCTGACAATGTACACGCGCGGCAACTGTCTGAACCACGATTATAGTGATTATGGGATTTTTGGATGCGTGATAGTCCAACATTCAGGTTATCGGGATCAAAAATCCTGAAAATCATAAAATCCGGTGAATCCTGATTCTGACAAGGTTCACGCGCGGCAACTGTCTGAACCACGATTATTGGGATTATGGGATTTTTGGATGCGTGATAGTCCAACATTCAGGTTATCGCGATCAATAATCCTGAAAATCATAAAATCCGGTGAATCCTGATTCAGACAATGTACACGCGCGGCAACTGTCTGAACCATGATTATAGTGATTATGGGATTTTTGGATGCGCGATAGTCCAACATCCAAGCTTATCGCGATCACCCCCGAAACCCAAACCCGAACCCGAAGCCCACCGTCCACCTTCTACCGTCCACCCTCTACCGCCCCCCCCCCTGCCACTGCCGTTTTGTCGTTTCCCGACCAATTATCCCTGCCAAATTAAAACATTTTCTGCCGTGGCAGGTTATTTGCCTTATCCTTGCACATGTTGGCACACTTGTTTTTGCTGTCACATTGACATAATTGCTTTTTTCTTTGCATATATTTCAATAAAATTGGAATGTTTGCAGTATGTTGGTAGCCTGTCCGGAAAAACTGTATATATTTGAATACATAATCCGGAATATCTACCTTTTAATAACCGTTTGCTATGCGTATGTTTGAAAATTGGATGATGACCCAGCAGTCGGACGATGAGCCTGACTTTGTGCCGCTTTTTTCCTTAGAAGAAGATGATGACGCAAAAATCGACGAGGTGTTCCCGGACACGCTCCCGATTTTGCCGTTGAAAAATACAGTCTTGTTTCCCGGAATTGTGACCCCGATTACGGTCGGCCGCGACAAAAGTATTCGTGCCGTACAAAAGGCTTATGAAGAGAACCGCTATATCGGCGTGTTGTCGCAAAAGGACATGAAAATTGAGGCGCCCTCCGCCCGCGACCTGTACCGGGTGGGCACGATCGCGCGTATTTTGAAATTGCTGAAAATGCCCGACGGTTCCACGACCGCCATTTTGCAGGGCCGCAAACGTTTCCAGTTGGATGAAATGGTTACGGAAGACCCCTACATGCTTGGCCAGGTGAGCACAATGGATTACGAGCAGCCTAAAAATAAACTCGAATTCAGAGCCATGATCAGCAGCGTGCGCGATGCTGCCAAACAGATCATAGAACTGTCGCCCCAGATTCCTTCGGAGGCTGTTGTGATGCTTAAAAACATCAACAACGACAATTTCCTGCTCAACTTCATTGCTTCCAACCTCGGAATTAAGGTTGAAGAAAAACAGGAGTTGCTGGAAATCAATAACTTAAAGGAAAAAGCCAGCACGATCCTGCAACACATGGATTCGGAGCTGCAATTGCTGGAACTGAAGGATCAAATCGAGGCGAAAGTGCGCACCGATATTGAAAAACAACAGCGCGATTATTTCCTGAGCCAGCAACTGAAAACGATTCAGGAAGAACTGGGCCAAAACCCGCAGGAAGAAGAGATCAACGAGCTGATCCGGAAGGCTGCCAAGAAAAAGTGGCCCAAAAATGTGCAGGACGTTTTTGCGCGCGAAATCAACAAACTTCGCCGCATCAATCCACAGGTGGCCGAATACGCGATTGGACTGAATTACCTCGAAACGCTGATCGACCTGCCTTGGAGCGATTTTACCAAGGACAATTTCGACCTCAAAAAGGTGAAAGATGTGCTTGATAAAGACCACTACGGCCTTAAAAAAGTAAAAGAGCGCATCCTCGAACACCTCGCTGTGCTCAAACTAAAGGGCGATATGAAAGCCCCGATTTTGTGCCTCGTCGGCCCTCCGGGTGTGGGTAAAACCTCCCTCGGCAACAGCATCGCCCGCGCGCTCAAACGCAAGTACGTGCGCATGAGCCTTGGCGGCCTGCACGATGAAGCCGAAATACGCGGCCACCGCAAAACCTACATCGGCGCCATGCCGGGCCGTATCGTGCAATCGCTCAAAAAAGCGAAGGCAGGCAATCCGGTGTTTATCCTCGACGAAATCGACAAAGTAGGCAAGGATTTTCGCGGCGACCCATCCTCGGCGCTGTTAGAAGTGCTTGATCCTGAACAAAATACAACGTTTTACGACAATTACCTCGAACTCGAATACGACCTCTCGAAGGTGTTGTTTATCGCCACTGCAAACTCCCTGAGCACCATTCAGCCGGCCCTGCTCGACCGTATGGAGATCATTGAGGTGTCGGGCTATTCTTTGGAAGAAAAAGTGGAAATCGCAAAACGCCACCTTATTCCGGAACAGCGCAAGGAGCACGGACTGAAACCGGCGCAAGTGAAAATTTTGGATCGCACGCTGCAACGCCTGATCCAAAGCTACACGGCTGAAAGCGGCGTGCGCAGCCTGAACCGCGAAATTGGCTCCATTATGCGGCACGTGGCCAAAAATGTGGCCATGGAAGATCCATACGAAGTGAGCGTCAAACCAGAACACCTGCACGGCATGCTTGGCCCGACCAAGTACGACGCTGAAGTGTATCAGGAACAACAAGCGCCTGGCGTGGCCATCGGACTTGCCTGGACGGCCGTAGGCGGTGAAATTTTGTTCATTGAGGTGAGTCTCAACAAGGGCGTTGGTCGCTTACAACTGACCGGCAACTTAGGCGACGTGATGAAAGAAAGCGCCAGCACGGCCCTCAGCTACATCAAGGCCCACGCCGAACAACTCGGCATCGACATTGAAACGTTTGATAAAACCGACATACACGTACACGTACCCGAAGGCGCCATCCCGAAAGACGGTCCTTCTGCGGGCGTGACCATGTTGACAGCCATCACTTCAGCCTTTACCAAGCGGCCGATCAAGCACTTTATGGCCATGACGGGCGAAATCACCTTGCGCGGCAAAGTGTTGCCGGTGGGCGGGATCAAGGAAAAAATTCTGGCGGCCAAACGCGCCGGTATAAAAGAGGTGATTTTGTGCCACGAAAACGAAAAACACGTCGGCGAAATTGAACAGGAATACATCCAGGGACTGACGTTCCACTATGTTCACACGATGGATGATGTGTTGGAACAAGCCATCGGGTTGGTGCAGCCGGGACGGGAGCATCGCAACAACGGGGTAGTTAAAAAGCAGAAAGTGAAAGCCTGAGTTTTTTGCGCTTAGCGGCATGAACACTCAACTTTTTTTGAGCAATCGATTGCGAATTCTACTCATACTCACTGGCGTAATGCCTAAGTAAGTAGCAATATAATGCTGCGGAATGCGCTCTATAATCTTCTTTTTATTGCCTTGCAGCAGATCCATGTAGCGCTCCTCGGGGCTTTGGGTCAGCAAACTGACCATACGTTCTTCCAGACCAATGGCCAAATATTCGGCAATCAGGCGCCCGAAACGTTGCCAGGCCATGCTTTTTTCAAATAAATCGGCCAGAACTTTATAGGGGAGGCTAAGATATGAGGCATCGCTCAACGCCTCAATGGTGAGTTGCGAGGGTTGGCCTGTGATGCAGCTGATATAGGAGGTGATAAAATGGTTTTCAAAGTAAAAATAGGTCGTTTTTTCTTCGCCGTCCTTGGTGTAAAAATGCCGGAACATACCTTCGACGACAAAACCAATGTCATAAGCGCGTTTGCCCTCTTCGGCAAAAAATACGTGTTTTTTGATCTTTTTAAGTTCGAGATGCGGCAAGATCATGGCCCAATCTGCATCCGGGATGGACGTAAAAAGTTCGATTTTGGCTCGAAAATCAAGGGCCGCTTGCTCAAGTGTTATTGGCATAGGCAATTACCTGCCGGCATTTTCAGTTTGTTGTACCCGCATAAAATTCCGCAGCCCCTCCGCATCAATCACGCCTTGCACACCTTCATTGTTGGCCACGGCTACAATAAGTTGGCCGCTTTGCGCAATGAGTTGATAAATATAAGCCATTGATTCAGAACTGTCTACAACTTCCACAGGCATCATATAATAGCCCACTTCGCCGCTGGTATCCCGCTTTTTAGAGGCTTCCAGGATGCGCGGCTCGATCAAGGCGCCTGCTAGTTTGTCGTCCATATCGAACACCAGGAAATGACGTTCCAGGCCGTGGTTAATGAGTTCGATGGGTGTTTGCATCCAATCATGCAGGGAAAGTTTGGTAAACTGCCCGCGCATCAGATCGGAGGCGCGGAAACGGCGTAATATGTCGTTGAGTTTCACCATGTTGTTTTCAGTACGCGCCATGTTGAACACAAAAAAACCGATCAGTATCAAGGTAAACGCGCCTGATGACAAACCAAATGCTACAAAAATCATGGCAATCAATTGGCCCACGCGCGCGGCCCATTGCGTTGCGCGCACACGCCCAATGCGCATGGCCAACAAAGCGCGGAACACCCGGCCGCCGTCCATCGGAAAAGCGGGAATCATGTTAAACAGCACCAGCACGATGTTTATCGACAATAAAATGGGCAAAAACCTTAATACAACACTTGGGTTTAAACCTTCCTCTGAGGCTATTTCATCGGCCTTTGAAATAGCCGACGATGTCATCAACTCTTTCCAAAATGCGTCGATGCCTAAATTACCGCTAAAAAAATCACCCCAAGTTTGGAAGAAATGTATAATCGGCGTAAAATAATCAAAAATGGTAGCTGTAAAATAAGCCCATTCCACACCAGCGTATATTAGTCTGCCAAAGCCCAACAGCAAAATGGCAATGGCCACATTTACCATAGGCCCCATGATGGCCACAAAAAACTCCTGAATGGGTTTTTCCGGCATACGCTCCAGTCGGGCAATACCACCGATCGGCGTCAGTATAATATCCTGTGTTTCAACGCCGTAGCGCCGCGCGGTAAGCGAGTGGCCAAATTCGTGCAGCAAAACGCAGGCAAATAATGCCATAAAAATTCCTAAAAACAGCAAAATTCCAAACAATCCGCCGCCTTGCTCCAGGCCTGCATAAATCGCATATAAAAGAATGAGTCCGAACGACCAATGCAAATGCACCGGAATGCCAAACCAGGTAAAAAGTTTCAGTGAACCACGCATATCGTTGTTGCCGCCTATTTGCCGGCATTGGGTTTTATTGCTATGATAATATATTGATAGTCAAGCGCTTCTTTATCTACTTTTTCAATGGTAAATCCGGAAGTAATCAACTCTTGTTCTGTCTGATTGAGGGATACTTTAAATTCGTCGGGCGGCCCGATCGGCAGGTTATTTTTCTTAAAATCAATGATGAGCAAGCGGCCGCCGGGCGACATGCCTTTCCACAAGGTTTTCAGGTATTGGATGCGGTTTTGGATATAACCGTAAGTGTTGACAATAATGACGGCATCGGCTTCGCCGGGTTTGAGTAAGGGGTCGTTCTCTTTTGCCAATCGGCTTTCAAAACGATCGCGGTACGTTTCCGGAAAGCGCACTTTCACGCTATCCATAAACTGAATAAAACGCTTGTCGATGTCGATCCCGATGACTTTCTTTGCTTTCGGTACCATGCGGAACGTAAAATAACCGGTACCGGCGCCGATGTCGGCCACCGTTTTGCCTTCGAGGTTGCCCAAAAGGGAAATCACCATGTCGGGTTTTTGCCAGATACCGCGATCCTTGCTTTCATAATCGGCCACTAAACTTTCAAAATTTCCATAGCCGGTTTTAGGCAATGGGGCTGGATCTGAAACCCTGGTTGCCTGCCCGGCCTTTTCACGCACCAAGGGAATTTGCTCCTGATTGGACGGCGCGTCGCCATGACAGGCAATGATGCAAACGCCGAGGAGCGTTATCAGAGAAATTTGGAAAATTTGTCTCATGGTAAGTTATATACAACAACACAAAAGTAGGGAAGTTCGCTGAATGGCCCGCAGTACATTTTCCGTATTGGTCATTTTTTGGATAACTACCTGAAAAAGATGGATAAAGACGTAAAAAGCATGTATTTAAACTTCGTTTTAATGCCCAACACGTACTTTTGCATAAATAATTAAATATGTCTGCCCTTACAGCCCGTTTAACATCAACAAAATTTTTATTGCAGGCCCTGGCTGTTGCAGTGGTACTGATCTGGAGTTTTTTGCGCGCGCACAAGGGCGGCGATTTTGATGTGTTTCTGCAAGCGGCCGATAAACTTTGGCAGGGCGCCAATCCTTACGAACCGCCCTTCATCAAAGACGACCTTCAATATTATTACAGCCCGTTTTTTGCCTGGGTTCTGATGCCCTTCACCATGCTTTCCTGGTGGATTCCTGAATTTGCCTGGCTGTTGTTCAGCGCCTGGTGCTATTACCGTTGCTGGAAACTGATCGAACAATCTTTGAGTCCGAAATATGTGACCAGAAATCAATATATTTTCTGGATCATTTCTACGTTTTTGATCTTGTTTCGGTACATAAATGACAATTTCCACATGATCCAGATGACGTTTTTCCTGCTCTGGGTTTGTTTGGAAAGTACGGATTTGGTGTGGAAAAAACGCCCGATCGCGGGGGGCGCGCTGCTTGGCTTGGGTATTGCCATCAAAACCATGCCCTTGCCTTTTTTGGCGTATTGGTTGTATCGCAAAAAATTTAAGGCCACAGCCGTAGCAGTCACGGCTGTGGCCGTTTATTTATTGCTTCCCGCTTTGATGCTGGGGTTTGATCAAAATTTGGAACTATTGGCCAACTGGTGGGAAGTCATTAATCCTTCGAACGCGGAACACTCCATTGAAGCCGGGCCGGGTTTGCATAGTCTGACGGCGTTTGTGCCGGTATATTTTACGGAAACGACAGGACTAATTCCGGTTAAGCGTAACATTTTCGATTTTTCAGCCCAGGAGGCCATGATCATTACGAATGTCGCCAGGTTGTTGCTGATCGTTGGCACATTTTTTTTTGTAGGACTTGAACCGTTTGTAGATAAAATTTCATCGCGTCGCCGACTGCATGAAGTAGCCTATTTGTGTCTTTGCATTCCCTTGTTGTTTCCACACCAGCAGAAATACGCGTTTTTGTTTGTGATGCCGGCGCTTGTGTGGCTGATTTATTGGTTTTTGGCGCGCAAACAAGCAAAAATGCCCATAAAAGGGCGACAATGGGCGTCGCTGGTCTGGTTTGTAGCAGCATTGATGGTGCTTACCCTGACGGTGCGCGGCGTGCTTGGTAGTTACGGCTATGACTGGGCGCAGCATTTTCGGATTATGACCGTAGGGGTGCTGATGCTGATTCCGGTGTTGTATCTGTGTAAACCGGAGGGCTTGCCGAAGGGTGCGAAGGCGTGATATTCATTTGTACTGTCTATCTTTGCTTCCATAGAGCGATGCTCCGGCGTCACGGGGCGTTGCCCTGATGTCACTGGGTGCTGCCTTGGTGTCACAGGGCGCTGCCCTGTGTTGTTGATTGCGCCCCGTTGGGGCTTTGTTGATTTACATAAACGATCAAGCCACCGGAAAACCACCGTTACCCTATGCTTACATCACGTCTTTTGAATAACAATATCTTAAATCTTTTTCGAACGCCCGCCGGATTGTCGTTTGTCGCCGCTAACCTGTTGGTTTGCAGCATGTTGACGTCTCCTTTCCTGTTGTCGTTGAGCATGTGGGCTTTTGTGGGCGCTGCTTTATGGGAATCCACTTTACGCGCGCAGGCTGCCGGTAAAAGCGCATATTTTTTGCGGGGCTTGGGAGATGCGTTTGTTCGTTTTTTCCGTCAGCCGGTTTACGTTGCCTTGTCTTTGCTGCTGCTGGTACCGGCGGCGAGTTATTTTTGGTCGGAAAACACCTTTTTTTGGGCCGGCCAGGTGCGGGTGCGGATTCCTTTTTTCGTGATACCCTTTGCCTTTGCCAACCTTCCCTTGCTCACACTACGCCGGCATCAATCAGTTTTGTATATGCTGGTTTGGGTGATGGCGATTTTGTGTATCGGGGTGGGGATCAATTTTGTGATGAATTACGACACCATTATTGCCGATTTAATCCACGGGCGTCCGGTGCCGGTGCCGCGTAACCATATCAGGTTCAATTTGTTATTGGCAACGGCGATTTTGGCGGGCGGTTGGCTTTGGTACATGAAATTTGTGTGGCGATACGCCTGGGAGCGCAAAGTGCTGTTTGTCGCTGTGCTGCTCTTGTTTTTTACCATCCACCTGCTCACGGTCAGAAGCGGCTTGACGGCCCTTTATATGGCGCTGTTTTACACGCTGGTGTACGTGATCGTGCGTACGGGCAACTGGAAACTCGGCCTCGCAGGTCTGGGCTTAATGATCTTAATCCCGATTGTTGCAGTGGCCACCATGCCCAGTTTGCAACAACGGATCGGTTATATGCGCTATGATTGGGAAAAATACCGCAATAATGAAGGCGGTTCCTATTCTGATGCGCAGCGTTGGGTCTCACTTGAAATCGGGTTGCGGCTTTGGCGTACAAGTCCGTGGCTCGGCATCGGCGTGGGCGATTTGCCAATTGAGGTACAACAAACGGCCAACGATTTTTACCCCAACTATTCTATTGAGCCGCGTTTGCCGCATAACCAGTTCATTTATATTCTTACCGGCTCAGGTCTGATTGGGTTACTGCTTAGTTTGGTCGCGTTTTTAAGTCCGTTTACGGTACGCGCTGCCCGCCGTTGTTATTTGTTTGTGGCCTTTCAGATCATGATTTTTGTGTCTTTTTTGGTAGAATATACGCTTGAAACGGCCATCGGCACCGCGTTTTATCTCTTTTTTACCCTGTGGTTTATGCGTTTAGGACAGGTTTCAGAACAAACGGAAACGGCTGCGCGCAACGCTTAATCCGTTCAATATTAAGCGCTTATAGCCCAGGCAGAGTGGCTATGAAAACTGCTGGATTCTAATCCTTTGAAAATCAATGCTTTTTATCCATCCATTCTTCAAATCCAATTTAATCTTGGTATATGCAAGCCAAAAAATCGTACGGGCAACACTTCCTCAAAAATGAAAGCATTGCCGAGCGTATTGCCGACAGCCTGTTGCAAGCCGATTCGGTGGGCAAAGTGCTGGAAATCGGTCCGGGTATGGGTATGCTGACCAAGTATTTGTTGGCCAAACCTGCCTTTAGCACCTGGGCCGTGGAAGCCGACCACGATATGGTGGCTTATTTGAAAAAAAACTACCCGGAAATTACCGAACGCCTGATTTTTAAGGATTTCCTTGATTTCGACGCAACTACGGTGTTTGGCGATGCTCAGTTTTGCCTGATCGGCAATTTTCCCTACAATATTTCCACCCAGATTTTATTCAAACTATTAGACGACCGGCGACAAATACCGGAAATGGTGGGCATGTTTCAAAAGGAAGTGGCCGACCGAATCGTGTCCAAGCCGGGCGGCAAGGTGTACGGCATTACAAGCGTAATCGCGCAGGCTTTTTACCGCACGGAATATTTGTTTACGGTAGAACGCGGTTCGTTTAATCCGCCGCCGCAAGTGCTGTCGGCAGTAATTCGTTTGACACGGAAAGACGATTTTGTGCTGGGTTGCGACGAGGCCATGTTTCGGACTTTGATCAAAACAGCCTTCAACCAGCGCCGGAAAATGCTGCGCAACACACTCAAGCCCTTTTTCCCGCCAACCCTGTTGATGGAAGATCCGTTTTTTGAAAAACGCCCCGAAACGCTGGGCTGGGAAGAGTATGTGCGGCTGGTGAATATGATGGCTACGACGCCCAAATAGGGTTTGTCGTGAAATAGTTGCCGGAATTTTTCGAAAATTGCATAAAAATCAAACAACTTAGCGGCGCGTATGCTCGTTGCCAAGATTGGCAAGCTTGGAAGCAACAAAAGTGAATTTTATAGTCAACACAAAGTGGTTTTAAGCAAAAAAATCACTTTAACACTGTCAAATAATGGAAAAGCCCTGGTTACAACACTATCCCGCCGGCGTACCGGCCAATATTGATCCAAGCGTGTACCCGCGCCTGCTTGATATGATTGAGGAGTGCCTGAAAAAATACGCCGACAAACCGGCCTTTATTTTTATGGGTAAAACCATCACGTTTGCCGAAGTAGATCGCCAAAGCAGGGTATTCGGCGCTTACCTGCAATCGCGCGGACTGGAGCCGGGCGACCGTGTGGCCCTGATGATGCCTAATATGTTGCAATACCCGATTGCGTTGTTTGGCGCCTTGCGGGCGGGTTTGATTTTGGTAAATACGAATCCGCTTTATACGCCGCGGGAGATGAAACACCAGTTCATCGATTCGGGCGCAACGGCCATTATTATTGCCGAAAATTTTGCCGCCAACTTGCAACAAATCATCGGGGAAACCCAAATCAAAACCATAATCCTAACCAGTGTGGGCGAAATGCTCGGACTGAAAGGGATGATTGTCAATTTTGTGGTGCGGCGTATCAAAAGGATGGTGCCAAAATTCAGCCTGCCAAACACCGTTACCTTCAAAGAGGCGCTGCGCCAGGGAAAAAAATTCACGATCAAACCTTTCCAATCCGGCCCGGAAGATACCATTGTGCTTCAATACACCGGCGGCACGACCGGCATATCCAAGGGCGCAATGCTGACCAACCGGAATTTAGTGGCCAACATGCAGCAAATCGGCGCCTGGCTCAGCCCGGTCACGCACGGCGACGATGTGGTGGCGCTTTGCCCGCTGCCCTTGTACCATATTTTTGCATTTACCGTCAATTGCTTAGCATTTATGGCAGTAGGCGGTTGTAACATATTGATTGTCAATGCCCGCGATTTACCGGCGCTCATCAAAGACTGGCGCGCGCACAAGCCAAATATTATTTCCGGTGTTAATACGCTGTTCAATGCCTTGCTCAACCATCCCGATTTTGCTTCGCTCGATTTCAGCAATTTGAGGGCGGCAGTCGGCGGCGGCATGGCCGTACAACGCGCGGTGGCCGAACGCTGGCAACAAGTGACCGGCTGCCAACTCACGGAGGGTTACGGCATGACCGAATCCAGCCCGGTAATCAGCGTGAACCCGGTAAACGAAACCATGCGCCTCGGCACCATCGGGATGCCCGTGCCGTCTACAGATGTGCGTATTGCCGATGAAAAAGGCAATATTCTGCCGCCTGGCCCCGATCATGTAGGCGAAATCCAGGCATTTGGGCCGCAAGTGATGAAAGGTTACTGGCAACGTCCGGACGCCACCGATGAGGTAATTAAAGACGGCTGGTTGTTTACCGGCGACATGGGTTTTATGCACCCCGACGGTTTTTTCCAGATTGTAGACCGCAAAAAAGACATGATTTTAGTGTCGGGTTTCAATGTGTACCCGAATGAAATTGAAGATGTTTTGGCCATGAACCCCAAAGTGCTGGAATCGGCGGCGCTGGGTGTTCCCGACGAAAAATCGGGCGAAGTAGTGAAAGTTTTTATTGTGAAAAAAGATCCAACGCTCACGGAGGAAGAGGTCATTGCGCATTGCCGGGTAAATCTGACCGGTTATAAAGTCCCTAAATACGTGGTGTTCCGCACGGATTTGCCTAAAACAAATGTGGGTAAAATTCTGCGTCGCGCGCTACGCGATGATACGAAATAATACGCCGTTGCAATAGGCTTTGGGTAGGTCTTTCTGACGATACAAACCCTATTGCTTTGGCGCATAGATACGATTCAATCTTGTATTTCTACCGGTCATTTGGTCATTTAACCAAATGACCGGTATCATGTTTACAGCCCCTGTGCGGCCCTGTATATTTGTATCGTTACGCCGCCGCAATAAGGTTTTGGGTAAATTATCTTGACCATTCAAAACCGATTGCTTTGGCGCATAAAAAACAAAATATCGCCGCCATGAAAAAAGTATTGGTCATTTTAGGACACCCAAGTTCTGAATCTTTCAACAACGCTTTAGCCGAAAAATACGCCGAGGGCGCCCGCGCTGCGGGTAAAGAAGTGCGCGTGCTCAAATTGGGCGAACTCAAATTCGACCCGATTATGCGTTTCGGCTACAAACAATCTCAAGCCCTTGAGCCGGATTTGCTGCAAGCGCAGGAATCTATTAAATGGGCCGATCATCTGGTATTTGTATTCCCAATGTGGTGGGGCACGCTGCCTGCCCTGCTCAAAGGTTTTATCGACCGCACACTGACACCGGGATTTGCTTTTAAATACCGGCCCAATTCTCCCTGGTGGGACAAACTCCTGGCCGGCCGCTCGGCGCGTATCATCACCACCATGGATTCGCCTGCTTTTTATAACTGGCTGATGTACCGCAGCGCCAATATTCGCGGCCTGAAAACGGCGACGCTGGAATTTTGCGGGGTACGCCCGGTAAAAGTGACCACGTTTGACCGGCTTCGTTTTTCGGATGATGCACGGCGGGGGAAGATGTTGGAAAAGACGTATGCGTTGGGGATGCAGGATTAATGCGTGGTTGGATTAATGAGCGAATCTGTCCTCCTGAGCGCAGCGAATTTGTCCTCCTGAGCGCAGCGAATTTGTCCTCCTGAGCGCAGCGAA
>JBAXTB010000123.1:0-14469 GCA_037130425.1 Bacteroidota bacterium | reverse complement strand
TCATCCATTCGCTTAGATATTCGATACGCGACCACCAATAATTTTACCAAAGCAAAAATTTACGATTGCCCGCGCTGCCTGCTTCGTCCGGAACCGGCACGTGCGATCGCGACCGCGCAGGCGAAGTTGCAAAAAC
Source organism: Bacteroidota bacterium (assembly GCA_037130425.1). Taxonomy (GTDB): domain Bacteria; phylum Bacteroidota; class Bacteroidia; order Chitinophagales; family Saprospiraceae; genus M3007. The sequence continues at coordinate 14,333 of JBAXTB010000123.1, read as the reverse complement.
AGGGTTTCGGACTTAAAATGTTCGATTGTTATCGCCCGCGCCCTTACCAGCAACGGCTTTGGGATAAAGTGCCCAATCCCGATTATGTGACCCCGCCCGCCAAAGGCTCTATGCACTCACGCGGGGCGGCTGTCGACCTCACCATTGTAGACGACCAGGGCAAAGAATTACAAATGGGCACACCCTACGATTTTTTCGGCGTGGAAGCGCACACTGATTACACGAAACTATCCGCAGAGGTACTCAAGAACCGCGAACTGTTGCGCAAAACGATGGAGGAAGTCGGGTTTAAAGGTATTCGCACGGAATGGTGGCATTTTTCGTTTCAGCGAAAGGATTTTGCGTTGTCGAGTTATGTTTGGCCTTGTCGGGATTGATTTTGCCGAATGTGAGGGGAGGACACAGATGACACAGACCTTCGGACACGGATTTAAAAGGATTTTTGCTGCTTGAGAGGGGATGGGACGCGGATGACGCAGACCCCTCCGGGGCGCAGATTTAAAAGGATTTGCCGACTTAGAGGGGGATGGATGGGACACGGATTGCGCGGATCCTGCGGGCACATATTTAAAAGGATTTTTTAAAATATTTTGTAAATCATTCATAATCAATGGAATCAATTACCCTGGAACAGGCGCAGCAAACAGTTGACAACTGGATTAAGACGATTGGAGTTCGGTATTATTCTGAATTGACCAACACGGCCATTTTGATGGAAGAAGTGGGTGAAGTGGCGCGTTTGATGGCGCGTTTATACGGTGAGCAATCGTTTAAAAAACCGGAAATGGCCGCCACCGCCCACGCTGATTTGGCCGATGAAATGGCGGATGTGATGTTTGTGCTAATCTGTTTGGCCAACCAAACCGGCATTAACCTTACGGAGGCGTTTCACAAAAATTTGGATAAAAAAACGGGCCGCGACCGGGAACGGCACCAGTTAAATGAAAAATTGAAATAAGCCCTTATGGAACCACGCAGCAACATGAACCGGCTTGCCGATTATATCCTGAAACGCCTGTTGTTTCAGCCGGTAAAACTTGCCGCCGACCATGCGTACCAGTTTGACGCGCCGTTTCAGGAACTGTGGTTTGACACGCCGGATGGGCAACGGCTCAATGCCTTGTTTTTCCCGGCCAACGCTCCTGTCAAACGCGGGGTGGTGCTTTATTTCCACGGCAACCGCGACAACCTGCAACGCTGGGGCGCCATGCACCGTGTTTTTACGGAAAATGGCTATGATTTTTTTGTCCCCGATTACCGGGGCTACGGCAAAAGCAGCGGCGCGCCCGATGAAAAACACCTGTTTTCCGATGCTTTATTGATGTACAACTGGCTACGCGCCGATCATCAGCCAGAAAACATTATTTTGTTCGGGCGTTCATTGGGTTCCGGCATGGCCAGTTATTTGGCGGCGCATCAGGAAGCGCGCATGTTGGTGCTTGAAACGCCTTTTGATACGATTCGGGGTATGGTTGCCAGCCATGTACGCCGCATGGATGTGCCCATTCAGTTCGGGCAAATTTTTCCCAACCATGCGCATGTACAAGCCGCTAAAATGCCGGTGCTGATTTTTCATGGTACCCAGGATCGGGTCGTGCCGTACTTGTCTGCCGTGAAATTAAAGGAATGTTTAAAGCCCGGCGATTTATTCATCACCATACAGGGCGGTTCGCATAATAACCTTGATGAGTACCCGGAATATCGGGAGGCTTTGCAGGCGTGGTTGTTGAAATGAGAAAGGGGTTGAACCGGCTTTTAACCAATTCAACCCCTTCAAGCAATTCAACTTTATTTACAAAAATTAGTTGCGCACAACCAATTTGCGGCTGATCGTTTGTCCTCCAGCTGTTACCTGAACCGTATAAACACCGTCTTGCAGGTTAGACACCACGAATGGCAACATCTGTTCGCCAGCCAACATACCGTATTGGCGAGCAGCCACTTGCTGACCCAGCGTATTGAACACACGCACACCGGTTTCAGCCGTTTTGGCCAAAGACAGGTTGATATAAGCCGTTCCGGAAGCCGGGTTTGGCGCAATCGTTACCGAATTGTCAACCAGCACATCCTTCACTGCGGTCAGCACAAAACCGTTTGCGATGGCTTTGTCGATGGTAGCAAGGCTTGCGTTTGCGATCAGGCCGTCGTTGTCGGTGAGGATACCGGCAATGCTCAGTTTTGTGAAATCATTATCCGGGCCGAGTTGGAACGTAAAATTAGCCGTTGCTGTGCTACCTGCCGTAATATTAGTGGGAACGCTGTTTTCCAGACCTAAGAAACCGCCAAGTATGCCGCGCGCAACATCGTTGTACACCATTTGCGCAGCAGGAACCGGCGAAGGAAGTGATTCAAAACCGCCCATTGGGCCGGCCGCGCCGCCAGCATAAGCATTATTCTGATTCCAGCTTGCATCCGTACCAGTTACGTCATCTTCCAGGATTACGGCATTCAAGCGATAATCACCTACAACTGTTTGCGTGAAATTGGCCGTAACGCTAAGGGTCAACAAGCCAGTAGCCGCATCATAAGAAGCGCCGTTGATAATGGTAGCAGGCGCAGGTACGGTTACTGCTTCGAGGAATGGCAATTCCATAGCAGAAGGATCCGTCCATGCCTCACGCTGAACCAATACTTGTGGAAAACCGGTAAAGCCAGCCACGGTGCGCACGTCTGCGTCATAGTCGGTCAGGGTCATTGGGTCGGCATTGTGTACGCCGATGCCGATGAAATGGTTCGGGTAGTATTCGCGCAATTGTTTTATGAATACGATCCCGCGCACGCACCATTGGCACCAGGTACCGGTGGCTTCTTCTACCACAACGCTTTTGCCCGGCGCAGGCGTGTACCCGCGCAATACAGTTGTGCCGTCGTTGTTGCTTGGGTCATCATCCACACCGCCATTGATGTTCGAGAAGGTAACCTTTACATTTTGGTTACCATCAACGAGGGTATAAGGCTGCGGAAAATCAACCGTAGCAGTAGCCAACGGCGCAATGTTTTGGCCGCTGAAGCTGTACGTGTTTGAAGAAGCGCCGTTTTCTACGGTTGCATCAAAAGAAGTAATGGCATTTTGGCCTACGTTGCGCAAAGTCGCTTTGAGCGGAAGTTGGTCGCCGGTAAGACCCATTTTGCGGGAATCAATGCCGTACATTACCGCATCGTTTGGTTTTGCGGTATACGGGGTGTAGGTAAAGGTTAAATCGTCGAGGTAGTATTGTCCCAACGAACCGGAAGGGCCGTAGCCGTAAAAGTCAATGGCAGCAATTTTATTAGCCGCGTTGGAAAACGAACCGATTACCACATCATTTACCAATACCACCCATTTGTTGGCAGTCAGGTCAATGTTGAATTTCAGGTTGAACCATGCGCCCACCGGATAGTCGGCATTTACAATTACAGGCGTAGTATTGCCGTCTGAATTGGCGTTAATTTTACCGTTTTTGTCAAAATAAATATCGAGGGCCCATTTGGTGCCCGGCGTAGTTTCTGACTGGAAATTGAAATAACCGCCGCGACCGGTTTTAACATACATCCAGGTGCTTAATTCAAATTTACCCAGATCGTATGCGCCGCCGAACGGAAGAATTACGTCGGTTGGGCCGCCATTGGCAGAAGTGGTGTAAAATTTTGCGGATTTAGTACCGCCGTGTGCTTGTTCGGTTGTTACTGGCGCGTCTTCAGAGGCAACATTGCCGCTCCAGGTCGCCCAGGTAGAAGAAGTTACACCGATGGTCTGACCGGCAGTGTACGATTCAAAGTCATCCGAAAAGGTAACTTGTGCTTGTGCCGTTGCTGCAAGCAGGAGCAGCAATATAGGCAGGAGGTAGATTTTTTTCATAAAAAGCAGATTGTTTAAGTTAGGGCGCAAAAATCTATTTTTTTTGACAGATGGACGACTTATTTGGGGAACTAAATTTGCCATTCCTGCCAAAATAGAGAATAATGAATATCGAACAGGGGAATATCGAACACCGAACGGGGGCCCTGCGCCGGGCATCTTCGGATACCAAGCGCAGGGCTTCCGTTCGATATTCGGTGTTCGATATTCATTATTCGATATGCTTCACCAATTTCCCCGAAAGGTCAAACAATCGAAACAGTCCGCCGCGCAACGCGCCACTTTCCGCCACTCCCAGGCGCGTGTTGAAAGGATTTGGGGAAACAGATATACTTGCCTGTATATCAGGATCTTCAGCGTCTGTTACACCCAGAAAAAGTTTGCGGCAAAAGGTATTGGTAGCGTTTGCATTGCTCACAGTCATATTGGCATAAAACTCCAGGCTCATCCGGTTGGTGGATAACATGCAATACATTTGTGTTTGTTGAAGTGCAAGAATAAATTTTACCATCTGGGGATAATTGCATATAAAAGAAAGAAGTCGGGTAGGGAGACTGCGTGCCATCCCAGTCGGCAACTTTTATCTTGCTCGAAAAAATATCAATAGCATTTAAATCATATTTATAAAATTATACTCTATAATTATTGTATAAATATTTGGAGTTTGGTGAAATAGCAATCCCCCCCAGCCATCGTCCAAGTGCGCTTGATGATGATTTGAAAGCAATCCTGTGCAGCGATCAAATTGATAAATATCAATAGAATAGATCAATTTCCCGATCAAAACATTGACCGAGGTCATTGACTATGGAATTACGCACCCAAACCACGGGTTCGCTTTTTACATCAGTGATCATCTAAAGGGAAAAATCACCGGCATCATACTCAAGTTCACGTATGACGGGAAATTTATCTTCGGTTTGTCTGTTGAAGAAAAAAACACCCAACTCCAAGACAATTATGAACTTGCCCAAAAAATCGCGAAAGAAATGGCCGAATTAACTGTATCGTACAAGACCGCCATCCAACTGGAATATGCACCGCCTGACGATGAAGATGAATTTGACGAGATTCAGAATGTAAAATAAAAACCTATTCCGCTCCCTCCTCCTCTCCCTCGCCTGCGCACCTCACGCCCACGCCCAATCGCCCACCCCCCCAACTCCCTGTCAATCAGAACATTATTACGAAGTCCTGGAGAAAAAACAAACGACTTTTCCCACCACCACATACGATTCCATCAACATAATATTGACCACAGATTTACCGCCGCTGTCCTGGTGGCAGCAGCCCAAAACCGGAACAAGGCCCAATCGGAAATTCGCATACACCCGCAATTTTCAATACAGCCGCCAATGTTTGGTGCGCATTTTTAATACCTCCAACAAAGCCGTATCCGTTGTTAAGCCCGACCGGCAATTGATGCTTGGTTTGCAGGCGCAAAACCTCAAAGGCGAATGGAAAGATGTTGAAATATTTTTCACCGGTATATGCGGGCGCAGTTTTAGCCGACGTTATGATGAGGTGCTCCAAGCCCGATCCGAATGGCAAACCTTTACCGAACTATTGAGCGGCAGCCAGCACACCCGGTACCGCTTGAAACTGCTGATTGATAATCCGAATGAGGTAAAAGCGCGTCGCTATTTTTACTCCAATGGGGTTGCGGGTACGATAGATCCTTGTAAGTTCGGGCGGGACTAATGTGCTATCATCGCGTTTACGCACGTTATTTGCGCCTTGCGGCGCTTGTTTCACCACAGATTACGCAGATGAACACAGATCACCCCCACGCTCAATCCCGCTCCCAGCAAACAGCCCTACAAGCATTTTCGGCTTTAAATAAAAACCTCCTCCCTTCCCTAAGGGTAACAAAAACAAGGAAACATGAAACCAATAGGAAAATACAAAACATGAAAAAGAGATGCTGTTACCTGAATTCAATTGCCAAATGCAACAAAGATTTTTACGACATTTAGGGAATTAAACAGCGCGAATGCAATGATCATTGAGTTGAGTTGAAACTTATTTTTAAAAAAATTAAAATTATGCATCCTTTCTAAGAAAACTAAACAATTAATTGATTATCAATATTTTTTAAATTTTAAACACAAATAAACACAACGATATATCGCTATTTGACGATATAAAACTAACGAAATAACGTTAAAACGCAATTAAACATATAGATATTTTTTATGTCAAATTTTGACACTTGACATTGCTCTTACGCCTTGCTATATTTGCAACGGTTGATGTGAAACCGAAAGATGAACGGCTCACTGATACCCCTTCGAAAGTTCTAAAAACTTTTTGTACTGGCAAAAAATCGCAAACAGGGCATTCAAGAAATTTTTAATGCCCTGTTTTAAAATTTGAAAGCATGAATCAAAAGAAAAATATAAAAGCCGAGGGGCTTGATGGCAAAAATCCAGCAAATCTTTTGCTAGATATTAGTAGGCACATCGCCCAAATTCAGAACAGGGAAGAGCTGTTTGATGCTTTGCTGAGCAGGATCAAACCTGTTTTTCAATTTAAGGATAATGCCATTTTCATAATCGATAAAGATAGGCAGCACTACCGGATGTGGCATGATACCCTTACCGAAGAGTACACTCAAGGTAAACTCAGCAAAGAAGGAGCACCAATATCTTTAAAAAACAACCCGGTGGCCGATGATTGTCTTTTACAACCGATACACATCATTTCCAAACAAGAAATGCTTGCCGCTAACCCTGACACCTCAGTAATAAACTGGATTGAACAAAGCGGTACGGAAGAGGTGTTGGTTTGTCCGCTAAAAGTGGGTAATGTATTTATTGGATGGATAAATTGTCATGCTTCAAAAACGAATGTTTTTGCCAGCGCGCATTTCGATTTTTATCAAGCCGTAGCCGACCTGCTGGCAGTGGCCATCTCGAATATTCTTGCCAATGAAGAAATTTTAGAAAGAGAAAGAGAGAAAATCTTATTACTAAGTTTAAGTGAAGATATGGCTACCATAAGAAATAGAAATGACTTGTGGCGCGTAATGATGCATAAATTAAAACCAGTGATTGGGTTTGATGATGCCGTTGTAATATGTTACCCGGAAGATAAAAAAACAAGTAAAACAATTTTAACGATATCAGAAGGAGACCGATCACACCAAGATTGGTATAAATATATTTTTAATAAATCAATACCCACTACACCACCGTTGCAATACATCTTTAACCTCGGCACCAGCTATTGGTCTACCCAAGCGATACTGGATAAGTTCCCAGGTTTTGAAGGCTGTAACTTTATGCTTTCGCAGGGTTTAACGGATACCTATCAGGTAGTGATGAAACATGGTGGTCTAGAAATAGGTATAGTACTGTTTCACTTTTCAAACAATGAAGTCATCCCTGAATCTAAATATGACTTATGTAAATCCATAGCAGACCAAATTTCTGTAGCCATAGCTAACATTTTGTCCAATGAAGAAATTATTGAACGGGAAAAAACGAAAACCCTGCAAATCGCGGCCATAAACTCAATTACTGGAAGCAAGGACAAGCAAACAGCTTTTTACAATTTAGCAACAGTCATCCATGAAGTCGTCCCATTTTTGACCTTTTCAATCGCTTCCCCCTTTGACATTGATTATTTGGTTGGTTTTCAAAAAGACGACCAGCATCAAATCATCCCATGGGATAATGTAACTGAAATATGCACATTGGCCAATATTTCTAGAGAAGAATATCAAAGGTTAATTTTTGAATTGGTTGAAAGTGGTTTTTATAGCAAATCATTTATTTGTAATGGCGATGATCACAAAGCATTATGTGCTCAATTTAAAATAGCAGCACTCCATCATCAATTTAAAGGGATTCAAAGCGCATTGTATATTCCGGTTTTAATAAACAGACAAACCGTTTCCATTCATTTTTATTTCACGAGCAAAGAAGAAAATGGTTTTACCGTAGATCAATTGAACTTATTAACAACTGTAATGCCCTCCATCACACTGGCAATAGAAAATTTGTTTGCATTTGAGGACATTGAAAAGCAAGAAAAAGAAAAATCCGTATTATTAAATCTGGCCAACTCTATCGCAAATATCCAGGACAAACAAATGCTCTGGGATATGTTGGTAACCCAACTACAAAGTTTTTTTGATATTGAAAGAGACTATACTTTTTTATATTTACTGACGCCTGACAAGGCACATTATTATTTTTTCTTATTAAACGACAATGCTATTTTAAACGAAAAATTAATATTTAAAAATTTGATTGACAATAAGTTTCCTGTACGCGGAAACCCTTATGAGAAGGCTGTTACAAAAACAGTTTGGATTATAGACATCGAAAAAGAACAAGAAAACTATCCCAATTTTTGGGGATTTAAAGAATCCCTTAAGTTTGGAGCAAATTATACTGCAATCATTCGGCTGCAATACGGAGGGGATGTTATAGGAACCCTGCATTTAAACAGTTCAAAAAAAGATGCTTTTCACCCGGCTCAAATTCCATTTATGGAGGCAATTGGGAAACAAGTATCCATTGCAATTTCCAACATTATTGCAAGAAATAAAATTGCAAACCAATTAATCGAAATTACCAAGCTGAAAAAGCAATTGGAAGCCGAGAACGAATACCTCCAGGAAGCGGTTGATGTGGTATATAATTTTGACCAAATTATCGGTTCCACTCCAGAGATGCAGCAGATTTATAAAATGATCGCCCAAATTGCTGAAACCGATAGTACCGTTTTGATTTTAGGCGAAACAGGTACCGGTAAAGAACTCATCGCAAGGGCGATTCACAATGCCTCCTCCAGAAAAGATCGCCTCTTAGTTAAAATCAATTGTGCGGCTTTGCCCGCCAATTTAATTGAAAGCGAACTGTTCGGACATGAAAGAGGTAGCTTTACGGGGGCCGTGGAGCGGCGGATCGGTAAGTTCGAACTTGCCAACCATGGCACCCTTTTCTTGGATGAAATTGGAGAATTGCCTTTAGATCTACAATCAAAACTACTGCGTGCCATCCAGGAAAAAGAGGTGGAACGATTGGGAAGCAACAAAGTAATTAAAATTGATGTACGCATTATTGCTGCTACCAATCGTGATCTTTATGCAGAAGTTTTAGCCAATCGATTTAGAAGCGATTTATACTATCGATTAAATATTTTTCCGATATTACTCCCCCCCTTAAGAGCGCGAAAAGAAGATATTCCTTTGTTAGCCAATCATTTTATCCAAAAATACAGTAAAAAAATCGGGAAAGAAATAAACGGTTTATCCAATAAAGCGCTCAGTGAATTAATGAAATTCGATTGGCCTGGAAACATCCGGGAATTTGAGTATATGATTGAGCGGGCCGTGATCTTCTGTAAAACGAAAACCATTTACGAACTTCAATGGATGAATGCCCCTATCCGACAAACGCATAAAAAATCCGACGAATTGGTCTTAAAAAGCTATGCCGACAATGAAAGATCCTATATTTTATCGGTTTTACGGTATTGCAAAGGAAAAATCCACGGGCCAGATGGCGCCGCCTCCATCCTTAAGTTGCCGGCAAGTACGCTTCAATCCAAAATGAAAAAATTAGGTATCACCAAACGGCATGTATTAGTGGAATAAATAGACTATAGCCAACGCAAAGTGGTTCTGAAAATAGAAGTCTGATAATTCTTTGAAAATCAATTTAATCAATCCCGAAAATCTTCAAATCCATTTTAAACTTGGTAAAATAGGGCCACCCACTTTCAGGATGGCCCTAAGCACTCAAAAAATGTTCTATTTACCCACTAGATTTCCCTGCTCTGGTAAATTTTGCCTCGTTGTCAATGATAAAAGCGACGATTACGACCTCAATTTCGCTGTAGAACGAAAAATTATCTACATCTTGAATAAGCACCGAGTCCCCTTTTTCAAGTAAACCCGTTTCAGGCGAGTATGCTTCTCCGGAAAATACATAAAGAACACAACTCCAATTTTCAAAAGGCGATTCAGGTAAAAAAATCATATTTCCAACAGAAGTAATGTCATACACAACAATCCTATTTCTAATATTTAAACTGGCCCCCAATCCAATTGGACCGCCAATGAGCCGCCAGATATTGAGCGCACCCACGTTAATATTTGCAAACTGAACCATTGGCTTTTCATTCGGATTTTCCGGTCGGATAAAAATCTGTAGCATCTCAACAGAAGTGTCGTACAAATCTGGCGGTATACTTTCTTCATGATAGAACCCGGATCCGGCGTTCATCATCATCAAAAACGTAGGCATAATGGGAACAACATTGCCATCACTGTCTTTATGCAACATGGTTCCTTGCTTTATTAACGACAGAATTTCATCGTTTTGATGGATATGCATCGGAATAAATGCGCCGGGCAATAAAGTTGCGTGGTCAATCCGTCCCAAATTAATCCAACCTTTATCTCGTATTGGATCCATGTTAATACCCGGAAATGTGGCTTTTACCTTAAAATTGCCATTGCCAAATTCCTTGCGCTGATTGGCTTTGTTTATTTTTATCATATTCAATGCTAAATTAGTTCTACTGCTTCAACAGTCATATAAGGAAACATCGGGAGCCCATTCATAAGCACATTAAAATGGGCTAAATCATCCGCTGAAAATACCAAAAATGCGCCTGAGAGGTCTTTCCTAACATAAAATGCAAGCAAATTTCCAGACGCCTCATATTGTTTCATCACATAGAATTCCTGCTCGCGCAAATCTGTCATTGCATCGTGTTCAATTCCAGTTACTTTGATGTTTGCAAGAAAAGTGCACATATCTTAATTTTTTAATTGTTATTGAACCAAATGTGTAGTTTTTATCGGGCGTTTATTAGTAGGCCATTTGGCAAATTAAGTACGCAGAAGTCGGTTAAAACGTAATTTCTCCGCCGTCTACAAATACAATACTTCCTGTCATAAACATTGCTAAATCACTGGCACAAAACAATACCACCCTGGCAACGTCATCTGGTAAAGCCGCCCTGCCAAGTGGCAAGCTGGCGGCAAAGCCATCTAAGCCTTTCTCAAGTTCTGCATTTGATTTCTTTAAAATTTCCACTCCCGGCGTTTCAACCAAGGTAGGCGCAACAGCTAACACGCGCACTCCTTTTACACCCAATTCGCGCGCAAAACCCTGGGTCAAACCTGCAACTGCATGTTTTGATGTGACGTAGTGCGTGGAGTTTCCAGCAGTTTTTATCGCAGCAGTAGAAACTACATTCACGATAATGCCATTTATATCGCGTTCTACCATCGATTTTGCTGCTTCTCTGGTACAAATAAATGTACCACGCTGGTTGATGTTAACCAAGGTATCATAAGCCGAATCCGTAATATCCAATGCGCCTATGAATGGATAAATTCCTGCGTTATTGACCCAGATGTCAATTTTTTGGTTTTGCTGTAGAACATCCTGAATGAAAGCATAAATCGAAAGTTCATCTGCCACATTTAACATGCGCGCACTAGCCTGAACTTCAAATTTCTCATTCAAGCGGTTTGCAGCACCAATTGCCTCATTGATATTCAAATCGCCGATAATTACCTGCGCGCCTGCTTCTGCAAGACGGTTGGCAATAGCAAAACCAATTCCTCGTGCACCTCCGGTTACAACGGCTACACGATCTTTCAAAGAGATCAAATCAGCAAGTGATTTGTTACTAACATCAAATTTTTTCATGTTTTTAATTTTAATTTGGTTAATTTTTATACCAAGATTAAAGTGGATTTGAAGGATAGATGGATAAAAAAACATTGATTTTCAATGGATTAGAATCCAGCAGTTTTCATAAGCACTTTGCGTTGGCTATAAAATGGATTTGAAGATTTTCAGGATGGGTTAAATTGATTTTCAATGGATTTCCAGAGTCACATTTGCAGAACCACTTTGCTTGGGCTTTATATTAAACTCATTGTGGCCTCACTTCCACTGCAACAAGTCTACTCAGTTTGCTTATTATCTTTCCAATTTTGGTCTTTAACAATTTTAAATAAAGTGGTAATCATCCCAACCAAAGTAAAAAGCGTAATAATTAGAACAAAACTTAAAATTCCTAAAATCCAGGACAACTCATAGTATCCTATTTTTGACCACCAGCTGTTGCCTTTGGGCGCTTCGGCGGTTTTTTCTGATACATTGCCTGGCTCGGCTTTTGGAACTATCCGGGCCGGTGGATTAGCAATTTCTTCCTTGTATTTAATATCAATAAAAGTTTTAATATTATGCAAGTCAATTATTGTAATTTCCGGATAACCAGGCATTATCTGTTGATTGAATTGATTGTAAATTTTAGTGGCATAAGCATCTCCTTTATCAATCAAAGCCTTCGGATTATGCACCCAGTTTAACACATAATCTACGCCCAGTTTTTCAAGTTCCGGATTTGGAACACCCAAAGGCGGCCCTACTTTTGTTTCAGTAATTCCATGACAACCAGCACATTGTGCATTGAACAAAGATTTACCCTTTTCCGGATCACCCGGCGGAGGCCCTTGCGCATAAATATGATACCCAAGCGCTGGACATAAAAGAAAAAGCAATAAAACAGAAGCATTGATTGTTGTTTTCATCATTTTAATTTGTTAATGAGCAGAAACGATTACATCAGAGGGCTTATTAGTTTTTGCAATAAATATCAATGGTATACATATAACACAAAATACACCTAAATATAAAAACGCATCCATATATGCTAAATAACTGGCTTGTTTGTAAATCGTAAAATCAATAGATTTATAAGCCATATTGGTAGCAATATTCAAAGAATACCCTTTCGATTGATAATTTCGAATGGTATTGTTCAACCTCTCCACGGTTTGCGGATTTTCGGGCGTGATATATTGCAGTAATTGAACCCGATGTTGCTGGCTTGAGATATTCAAATAGGTTGAGCAAATTGCCACACTAAACGCACCGCCTAATTGTCGCATCATACTGGTTATGCCGGCTCCTTGTGAAATATCATTCCCTTTCAAGTCTCCTAATGCTAAATTGGTGAGCGGAACAAACAATAATCCAAGTCCTAAACCCCTGAATAACAAGGGCGTAAAAAATGCGTCAGAACCCGATGTAGGAGAAATATGCCTACAACACAAATAGCAAAAAATGGAAAGGAAGAAAAACCCAAAAGGGACAAGCAATTTAGGAGAAAGACCTTTTGACAATGCCATTCCTACAAAAGGCATCATTAAGCCACTTAATAAAGCACCCGGAAGTAGTGTTAAGCCCGTAATCGTTGCCGTAAAACCAAAAAACCTTTGTACCAACAAGGGATAAATAAATACAGAAGCAAACAACACAAAACCTAACATAAACGATAACAATACGCCCGTGGCCAAAGTCCGGTTATATAAAACGCGGATATTTACAATTGGGTATTTAGCATATAACTCCCTGATAATAAAGGAAATAATTCCAACAACTGCCGAAATGGTAAACCCAATGATTAATTTTGAGCTAAACCAGTCTTCCTCCTGACCTTTTTCCAGCACAAACTGAAGTGATCCAATTCCAATTACCAGCAAAATGATACCTAACCAATCTACCCGCGCATTACTGCCCTTGGTTTCATGTACGCTATCCTTAATGAAGGCTATTACCAGAGCCGTTGCTATGACGCCTACCGGCAGATTGACATAAAAAATCCACCGCCAGCTAAGGTTATCTACGATGTATCCCCCCAAAGTAGGGCCTAAAGTAGGCCCCAGGATAATCCCCATACCAAACAGCGCATTTGCTAAACCAATTAGCTTTTTGGGGTATGCCTCCAACAATATCGTTTGTGAAGTTGCTAAAAGTGCGCCGCCCCCGACCCCCTGTAAGAATCTAAAAAAAACCAATTCCCAAATACCGGAAGACAACCCACAAAACGCAGAAGCGATTGTGAATAATACAACCGAGAAGGTGAAATAGTTCTTTCTGCCAAATTGAAGCGATAGCCATCCTGCCATAGGCACAACAATCACATTGGCAATTCCATAAGCTGAAATTACCCAACTGGTTTCCGTAATAGTCGCCCCTAAATTACCTGAAATCTCATTGACCGCCACATTGATAATAGACGTATCTATTAACTCCATGATAGAACATAAAATTACCGTTATAGTAATAATGGTTCTTCGTAATATATTTGGCTCCATCTTTTGCTAATTGGTTTTAACATTGACGACAACATTCATCCCAACGCTCAAGCGATTCAACATGGTTGTATCATTGTCATCGATGGAAATTTTGATGGGTATACGTTGTACCACCTTGATAAAATTACCCGTAGCATTATCGGGAGGCAATAAGGTTAATCGGGAGCCGGTAGATTTGGAAAAAGACAACAGTGTTCCTTCCAATTTGGCTTTACCTAAGGCATCTACCGTTATTTCCGCTTTTTGACCGGGTTTTAAATCATTAATTTGGGTCTCTTTAAAGTTTGCAATTACCCACATTTTTCTGGAGGAGATCATGTTGAACAATTGCGCCCCGGGTTGTACATACTGCCCAAT
>JBAXTB010000122.1:0-14564 GCA_037130425.1 Bacteroidota bacterium | reverse complement strand
GGCAAAATGTAGTTGGCCCACCAGGCGTAATGGCAGCGCTGGGCAAGGGATTTACGCTAACTGCGGTTGGTATTGAAATGGCAGAGCAACCGTTTGCGCTTGTAATTGTTGCCGTGTAAGTACCTGTATTTGAAATAGTTATGCTTTGGGTGGTCGCGCCAGTGCTCCATTTGTACGTGTTCCCGGCCGCCGCGCTTAACATAACAGAACCGCCCTGACAAAACTCGGTGGCGCCGCCTGGCGTAATCACTGCCGACGGACCGGGATTGACCGTTACCACAAAAGGTGCTGAAACGGCGGAACAACCGTTTGAGCCAGTCACCGTCACCGTATAACTACCTGATATTGAGGCATTAATAATTTGTGTTGTTGCCCCGGTATTCCATAAATACGTTCCACCAACCCCGGCATTCAACGCAACCGAACTGCCCTCGCATACGGTAGTTGGGCCGGCCGCTGTAATCACAGCATTTATCACGTCAAACGTACTAGAACACGTCACGCCGTTGTAAACCGCCTTGAACGTATAGGTTCCAGTGTTGGTCGGCAAGGTTTTGGTGTAACTCCGATAGCTGGCGTTGTAACTTGTATTGCTATTTGCCGTCCAACTTGTAAATACTGAACCATCCGGGTTTAAAATGCTAAAAGTTGCAGACATTCCGGCCGTTTCATTTCTGTAAAATGCATAAAATTTTGCAGCGTTGGCAGGTAACCCGGCGCCTTGGAAGGGACGCACATAACAGGTACTCTCATTGGGCGTTTCGGTGTCCGGACAAGCAGGCGCCACAATATCCGTTGTATGAACGGAGGCCTTGATGACGGCCGGCTCGGTATAAGGTTTTTGGGCTGCCCACCAGGAATTGGCATTCAAGGTGTTGCATGGCCCTGCCCACGGATCAACCCGGGTGGCGTTTGTACTGCCGCTCCAAACCTCAAAATGGAGGTGCGGGCCGGAAGAATTGCCCGAACTGCCTACCACACCCAAGTATTCGCCCAAGGCCACACTTTGCCCAATTGCCTTACTCGTGAGTGAATTTTTTTTCATGTGGAAATACAGAACGGTCGAGCCATCCGCATGTTGAATGGCTAAGTAATTGGCTGTCAAACTATTCGTTGCGCAATTTTTATCAAAATTTCCATCTACTTTATTGACAATCATGCCCGGTGCGGCGGCAATAACCTCCACCTGATCATGGTCCATTTTGTAAAAATGAAACGGGTAGGTGGCAATATCGGTGCCTTTGTGACCGTCGTATGAATTCGTGCCGCAATTCCAGTCGGAATAAGTGCCGGTCGCCGTGTTTTGGTCAACATAGGCCGAAATGGTGTAAAAACTGCAATCATTCACCCCGGCGGCAAGTCTGAGCGGCCAGTTTAAGGCCGTGATCATCTGGCCTTTGTGCGCGCTTTGCGGGATATGGTATGCTTCAATGTTCGAAGCAATTTGTTGGTCTATCAAAGCGTATTGCTCCGGTGTAATGCAAGGATGTTCGGCGTCATTGTACAAGGCCGGGTAAGCGCCTTCTGATTCCGGAAGGACTAAAGGGGCGTTTTGCGCGACTGTGTTACAAGCGTAAAGCAGCAGGAACAACGCGGTGGAGGCAATTCTTTTCATGTTTTCAAAAAGTTAAGGGAGTGGTGTAATGAATGCATAGAGGGGTTTTCCGGCTATAACGCTGCTTGATACGCCAATCGTTAAAGTTTCTGCATCTTACAATAAATACCGACCTAAACATAGACTTTTCATCGGTATCGGCTGAATAATATTTTGATAAAACAACATGAATGCCCAATAAAAAAACGGAGCACTTCGTTAACGTAAAGTTAAAATGCTGCCTTTTATATGCCAAGGCAATAAGTTTTATCTTTAAAATCTAAAATAACCCATCATGAAAGTAAACTTCCTATTTGCCACGCCAAAAAGCCGACTCCTTTTTGCACTGTTCATTTTTGCTGCGGGCTTGTTTCAAAGTTGCCAAAACAGCAATTCTTCTTCCAACACAACAGCCTCTAACACAACATCTTCTGCCGGAGAACAATACGATCCAACCATTCGTCCCGCCAAACTCAGCGTGCGCCCGCCCCTTGCCTCCGTGGATGTAGCGCCGACGCGCCAAACCATCCAGCCTGAGCAGGCTTCTACCCTCCGCATGGAAAGCGGCACCGAACTGGAAATTCCGGCTCATATCTTCGTAGATGAACACAATCAACCGGTTACAGCGCCCGTGGAAATTCAATTCCGTGAATTCCACGAATGCGGCCAAATCATCGCATCCGGTATTCCAATGCACATTCGAACTGGAAACGGCGATCAGGAATATTTCAAAACAGCCGGCATGTTTGAATTGAACGGTGTTTCTGAAGGGAAGCCGGTTAAAATTGCACCAGGAAAATCAATTCACGTCAATTTGGCCTCTCAAGTCGACGGCGCCTACGATTTCTGGAAATTCGACCCGGTGATGGGCAATTGGGATCGCATTGAACAAAATACGTCCGCAGCCTCTGCTACAGATTCTATCAACCCGGGGTTGATTAATAAAGCGCCAAATAAAATCCTTGCTGCAACCAAACCTACTCAACCTGTTGAATACGATCAGGCTAAACCGCGTCTAAATTTCAATATTAACGTGAGCCGTTACCCGCACCTGCGCAAGTACAAAAATATTATTTGGTTATATGCGGGAAAAGACGCTTCCAAAGCGCCTGAAAACAATCCCTGGATCGGCCGCATTAATTGGCAAGAGTTTAAATTGGATTCGCTCGGGCCACAACTGTTCCAACTAACCCTGACGTCTGAAAACCAAAGCTATAGCATTCCGATTATGCCGAGTTTCTTAGGCGACGACCTGAAAAAAGCGATGAATGAATACAACCGGGAAGTAACGTCTTACAAAGAAGCCAAAGAATTTATGAAAGGCAAAGAAACCTATGATCGCCAGTCTGCCGTTTTCCGCCGCAGCATGGAGGTTCAAGGGTTCGGTCTGTATAACTACGATATTTTGTGGAAAAAACCGGATGCCATTCCGCTGGTTGCGGATTTTGATTTTGGCAATATGCCACAGGCGGTTAAGCAGTTGGTAACGGTTTACCTCATTACCGAACACGGCAAAACCATTGCAGCCCTGCCGTTTTACGATTGGAGTAAATTCCGTTTCAGCCCCTCTGCCGACAATAAAATTGTGGCGCTGCTGCCCGGCAACCAGGTGGCGGTGTTTTCACAGGCCGACTTTAATGCCGAATTAGAGCGCATGAAAAAAGCGCGGGACAGCCGTTATGTGTTTAAAATGAAAATTTTAGATGCCGCTGTAAGTTCCGTAGGGGATTTAAACACCATTATCGCAAAAGCAGGGTAGTACACGTATGATTCGGTTCTTTTGTCTCATGTTGCTGCTTGTTGGCGGCCTGCAAATCGTATGCGCGCAAGGCGCTTTGTACCCCGTGCGGGTGAACCATAAATGGGGTTATATCAACCGTTTCGGGAAGATAGCATTCGTGCCCAAGTACGATTTTATCGGCGATAGCCCCTTGCCCTGGAATGTGCAGCATCCGGCGAATTTGCCTGCGGAATCACCTTTTAAAATGGTAGAATTGAACGGGAAAGTCGGCCTTATCAATGGGGATCTGGTGGAAATATTGCCTTGCAAATACCTGCGCATTCGGCCGCTCAGCAAGCGTTTGTTTGCCGTAGAAATAGATTCCTTGTTTACAGTGGTCGACGCACAACAACATGTACTGCTAAACGCACGATATGAAAACATTTGTCCCTTAAACACTTATAACAAATCCAAGGAACAATACGTGCTCGTACAGCAAAACCGACATTGGGGGGTTCACCAGCTTGAGGGCGGGCTGGTGATTCCCATTCAGTACAAATCGCTGGAAGAAGTCGGGCAGGGTTATTTCAAGTTTCAGGAAGAACGCGATACGTTTTACGGGCTACTGGCTCCCGATAGTCGACCTGTATTGCCCGCTGTTTATAAAGACATCAAAGTGCTGCGCCATAACTTTATTGCCGTGACCAAAGGCGTTGCGGACGGCTGGCAAATCCTGAATGAAAAAGGCGACACGGTCATGGGCGCTAAATGGAGTTATTTGCGGGTGCTCAACAAACGTATTGTGGCGTTGCATGAGTTAAATGACGTCAACATCAAGTTATGGGATCTCAACGCAAAAGCCTTTATCCCTGCTAAGGATTCGTACCGCAGTTTTGACGTGCTGGATGAGTCATATTTTTGTTATACCGTTCCCGGTAGAATGAAGGGAATTATGGATTCTTTGGGTCGAAAAGTAACCAATCCGATTTACCAGCAAATTGACACCATCGGGCTGCCGGATCATTTTCTTGTTGTAAACGGCGCTTTTTTGCAAGGAATATTTTCGCCGGGCAAAGGAGAAGTGCTGCCTTGTAAGTACAAATGGATTCAGGCGTTTAGCGGGCATTTTGCGTTTTGCAAGGGGCTTTTGGGTTTCGGCGCCATCGACCGCAATTTTGAAGAAGTGATTCCTTGCCAGTACAGCAGTATTTCCCGCGAGGAAAACTCCATTTTGCGCGCGTACAATGGCGACAACACTTCGGTTGATTTTTATTACCAGCCCGACGGCCAAATAAAAGGCAGCTCCCGCAACGGACAGATTATCCAAATTTATTTTGACACAAATGCCGGCAATGATTTCGGTATTTCTGAAGCGCAGCCCAAAACTTACAAGGACACTACGGAAACCATAGAATACAGGATCAGTTTTCCCAATTTTATCACGAACAAAGACAGCAGTTTTGCCTGGCGGGAAGTTGCCGGGCAACATATTTGGGAACTATTACAACGCACAGGCAATCAAATACTTAGCCCCGTAAAAACCAAGGCAGTTTACAAGCATGTCATTGAAATGGTTCCCGAAAAACTTGCGGCTGTGTACCCAAATCGTCAAATGCAAAACGATTTTACGGCGATCTTCGGCGACGGACTTTGTCGTATGTCTTTTTTTGATCTGGAGAAGGGAAAACATATAAGTCCTTTGAACATGTTGGGTTGCCGTGATTTTCAAGAGAATGTCCCTTACACCGCATTTATCGATACATCAGGGCGAATGGGGTTGATTGATCGCGTGGGCCGACAATTGTTAAAAAGCGACTCCACGCCGCTGCGTTTTACCTATATTGGCAGGTTTTCAAAGGGCCGCGCGCGCGTATGTGTGGGCGGGGAAATTCGCTTTGCCCACGACGCGGATGAGGAAGAGGAAAAACTCAGCCTTGGCAATCAGTACCTTTTTACCAAAGAGTTCAATCTCCGGAAACCCGTGCGCAAAGCAGCCGATGAAGACGAATTTGACCCACATACCTTAGTTGCTGCCGCAAAAGGGCGTGAACAAGCAATTTGGGGCTATGTAGATCTGCAAGGAAACTTTGCCTTGGAGCCTACACACTACTTTTTGAAAGATTTCCGCAAGGATAGCCTGGCCATTTATATCAACAACGACAGCGCGGGCGTAGGTCGTTACGGGGTGCTCAATTTTCAGTTTCAACCGATCATTCCTGCGAAATACAACGCCATCAGTTCCTATTTCCAGGACTTTAAAGTAGCCGTTAAAAACCCGTATTTGTTCTATTTTAACCAAAAAGGCTACGAAATACACAAAGGAATGCCGCCGAAACGCACTTTTTCGGAAGGATTGTGCCAGGTAAACAACGGTTATGTCTGGGGTTATATTAACCTTGACGGCATAGTGAAAATCCCGTTCCAGTTTGATTCCACCCGCAGTTTTTCAAACGGTTTAGCGGCCGTGGTGGACACTTCCGGTCAATGGGTTTTTGTGGACACGGTTGGACAACGGCGCTTTTCAACTGGTTTTGCCGCCAAACGCTACCTTGATTTTGGGCGTTTTTCAAACGGACGCTGTCGTTTTCGGGTTGGTAAGTTTTGGGGATATTATGATTTAAAGGGCAATCAAGCCATCGCGCCTACATACGCGCGGGCCACGGAATTTTCCTTTGGCGCAGCGGTCGTACATTTACCCGGATCTGCGGGCGAAAAACCTGCTGTCATTGATACCGCAGGCAATTTTATCATCAAACCTGGTTTGTATGATGACATTCATCCTTTTGACAACAATGGCCTGGCAATTGCCCGCCGTAAAAAAGGCGGCTTATACGGCCTGATTAATACGCAAGGAGATAGCCTGACCGCGTTTAAATACAACCAGATCAAGCCTTTTATCAAGGGTTATGCACAAGTATCCATCGGTACGCAAACCGGATTGATCAACTTGGCAGGTAAGGAGGTCATACGCCCGCAATTTTATAAAATGGATCAGATGTCGGAAGGCTTGGTCGCTGTACTGAAAACAATTCAGGACAAGCGCTGGGTGTATGTCGACAGCACCGGGCGGGAAGCGGTAAATGGCGCTTATGAGCAGACCACGCCTTTCGCTGATGGTGTAGCACTCGTAAACGGCCGCAACATCATTGACCGCACTGGTATGCCTGGCTTGGCTGCGTTTGCCTTTGGTGAAGGCGTATTTTGTATGAAAACAGTCCGCAGAAACACTTATTTTGCGGATGCGGCGGGCAACAACATCTTTGGACGCATGTTTACGGCCGCAGGTCCGTTCCGGTTCGGTGTGGCCAAGGCGTACAAAAACAACGCCTGGGGCGCTATAAATCGCCGGGGGGTATTTGTGGTGCCACCCAAATTCAAGGAAGTATTCCCACAGCCCGACGGCAATATCCATGTACGCCCCAAATACCTGTACGGTTTGATCGACAAAAAGGGCAATGTGTTATTTGAACCTACTTATGACCTGGTGGAACTTTATCCAAGCGGCGTTTATCGCTTGGAATTAGGCGAAATGGTAGGGTATCGGTTTAGGGACGGCGGGGATTGGTTGTGGCCAATGGGGAAATAACACGGCAAGCGCCCTTGGCAAATAATTCAAGTTGTTCTGCAATCATGTTCCGGGTATCTTGCTGATTTGCCTGGTCAATCGGCTGCCGGTATGCTGCCACAATGCTCGTGGCGAATTTTCGGCTCAGATTCAAGTCTAAAACCAGTTGATTTTGTTGCTTTTTTCGATAAACCCATGCAATCATACCGGCCGGATATGGCGCCATATCCGGGTCGTCGCCGGCAAAGTAACTGCCCCAAGCGATCAATTCAGGATCACCGTCGCCGTCCAAGTCTTCCGCCCAGTGTAAGCCGCCGTTTTCAAATCCTTGCAGCGTGCGCCAGCCGATGGTGGAGGTTTCAAAGGAAATGCCGTTTTGAGGCTCAGTTGTATGGGTTTCGTCTATGTTTACCGTGATCGCCCAATAACGCCCACTGCCGCCGGGGCCTTCCGTTTTTAACAGCAAGTCATACGTTTTACCGGGAAAACGCTCCCATTGACTTTCGTTCGAAGTATCATTAGAACAAGGACTATCGCTTGTTCCGATGGATTTAAAACCGTGTTTGGGGAGTTTGATTGATTCTGGTAAAAATGGTTGCATTTTGCAAGGGGAGGTTGGCTGGTTTTTTGATGCGACAGGTTGAATAGCAATTTTTTGAGGTGTTAAATCTTGCGCAATCTGATTTGATTGTTTTGGAGCATACTGTTGACAGCCTGTTAAAAGCAGCAAGAAAAAAAATGGAGAAAGGAGTGGGTTTGGCATGGTAGTTTTTTTGAAAATTATTGGAGCAGGTGGAAAGGGTTTAACGCTGGCAGCGTTAGGCAAAGGTAACGCCACCCGACGGAGCAGGTGGAAAGGGTTTAACGCTGGCAGCGTTACGCACTCTTCTTACCCCCGTTTCAATTATTCGTCATTTCAAATATCAACTCCCCTCCCGCCATAATTTCCGCGTATTTCAAATACGTCTGATACCGGTTGCTTCCATTCAAAAATACCCGTTCCACATAAATATTTTGCGGCGATTGATCCGCAGCCGTAATATTTAGTTTTTTACCGTTTGCCAAATGCAAAGTCGCTTTTTTGAGTTGCGGCGCCCCCAGCACATACTCATCGCTCGCCGGATTTACCGGATAAAAACCCAAACAGGAAAGGATATACCAGGCCGACATTTGCCCGCAATCGTCGTTGCCGATCATGCCGTCGGGTGTGTTGTTGTAGAACGTGTTGACAATGCGGTGAATATATTGCTGACCGCGTTTCGGATGGTCGGAATAGGCGTATAAATATGCGACGTGGTGACTCGGTTCATTGCCGTGCGCATACTGCCCGATCATGGCTTCCTGACCCAGAAATTTATTGGGATTGGGCGATTCAATGGTAAAAAAGTCGTCTAATTGCTTGGTAAACGCCGCTTTTCCACCCAATAACTTTGCCACGCCGGGGATGTCGTGTTGTGCCGGCGTCCAAAAATACTGCCAGGCATTGGCCTCCGTATAGTCGCCCGGATTGTTCATGGGTGAAGTAGTTGCCAAAGGATCAAAAGGGGTACGCCAGGCGGCTTTTGAGTCCAGGCCCCGGAACATTTTAGTGCTGCGGTCGAACAAATGGTTAAAATTCTTCGCGCGCATGGAAAATGAAAAAGCATTATTTGTATCACCAAGTTTTTCAGCCATTTGCCCCACGCACCAATCGTCGTACCCGCTTTCGAGCGTGCGCGAAACGGACTCGTTATCCATTTTGTCAAACGGGTAGTAGCCATATTGGTTGTACAATTCCCAGTCTGAATTAATATGGTTATTTGTGGAACTTTGGATCATCGCTTGCAGGGCCTCATGCTTGTTAAAACCGTTAAATCCCTTGTTATAGGCCGACAAAATCATGGGAATGGCGTGGTTGCCGATCATGCAATAATTGTCCTGTCCCCAGGCCGTCCATAAAGGCAAAAAGCCGGCCGCTTTATGATGGAGTAACAGCGTGTTTACGATGTCGTCAATGCGTTCAGGCACAATGATTTGCAACAGCGGGAACGCGCCCCGGTAAATATCCCAAATAGATAGGGTAGAATAGTAAGCTTTGTTTGGCGCAAGGGCTATTTTATCGTCGGCGCCCCGGTACGAACCGCTCACGTCGGCGATATTGGAGGGTTGCAACAACAAGTGATACAGGCAAGTATAAAATATTTCCCGTTGTTTTTCGTCTGCTTCAATTTCAATTTTATTCAAATATGAATTCCAAACAGCGACGGCATGTTGTTTTACCTTTTCGAAATTCCAATTCGGGATTTCGGCTTCCATATTCATTTTTGCGCCCGCCACATCTACCGTCGACAGTGCGATTTTGGCTTGTAAAACCTTGTTTTTATTTAAATTAAAATGCAGGATATATTTCGGCGCATTTTCATTTTTACCTTTTGGCAGCAATTCTTTTTGAACAAACGGCAGGTCAAATTTTAGCACAAAAAAGTATTTCCGGTCCACCCAATTTTTGGTGTGACAATACCCTGTAATGGTTTGATTATCTTCTACTTGCACCTTGCTTTCCAATACTAAACTATCGGTTAGGAAACGCAGTCCGTGTTGAATATCAACAAGCAGTTTCGCTTCTTTTTCAGGAAAGGTGTATTTGTGAAAAGCCACCCGTTCCGAGGCGCTCAATTCCACTTTTACATAGTCTTTTTTGAGTACGGAATAGTAGCCGACCTGCGCTTGTTCCGAATTTTTGAAATACCGGTTCCGCAAACTTTTATTGGCGGTTTCAGCAAACGGCAACAACAACACATCGCCCATTTCGCTGATCCCGGTACCGCTGAAACGCGTTTGGGAAAAACCCATAATGACCGTATCGCGGTATTGATAACCGCTGGTATAATCCCAGCCCTGGTCGCGGTTATCAGGCCCTGGCTGCACCATCCCGAAAGGCATGGAAGGCCCAGGAAAAGTATGGCCAGTGCCGTCGGTGCCGATCATGACGCGCACGTATTGGGCATTGTTTTGGGCTTTGAGGTTTGGGGAAAACAGGAGTAATGAAAGCAGGAAAATGAAATGGGATGGTTTTTTTGTGTTTAAGTTCTTATTCATTAGTAATTTATACATTGTATTAAAATTTAATTTTTTTCCGTTATTGATTTCATAAAAAAGGTGGCTTTGACATGGTCATTGATGATGTATCAAAGGTAATACAGGTTCATGTTTTTCAGCCCAGTACAGGGGGGTAAAGGAATGCTTGCGGCGGTTACAAATCCATTTTACCGCGTTTTTTTGATGAATTTAGGTCTTCGCATTGGTTGAGTTTTTATATAAAGTAATATATTTGCATAAGTTTAAAAACAAAAATTTTGAAACGCGTATAAATCATCATCAAAACAACAACATCATCCATGAAAAAATTGCTTTTATGCCTGTTTATGTTCAGCGGCATTCATTTTGCAGCAAAATCACAATCCATTTTACCTGATTCGGCATTTGGGGGGCAGGGGCTGCTAATTTCAGGCGTTTCAACCGAAACTACAAATCCTTATGGAAAAGATATTGTAATGCAGCCCGATGGGAAGGTGCTGGTAGTCGGATATGGCTCGGCGACAAGCAGCAATTTGACGATTAAAAGATATGATACTATTGGGCAGTTGGATACAAGTTTTCATCAACCGATTAATCAATATTCCTATGCATTTCCTACGGGTATCTGCCTGCAAAGTGACGGTAAAGTATTGACCATATTTGAAAATATAGGGAAAATTTACATAATGCGAATGCTTCCATCGGGGGTAAAAGATTTAACGTTTGGAAACAATGGAATTACAGCCTTAGATAATGGAACTTTTTATTATGACAATATTTTTACTCAGACGGACGGGAAAATTATATTCTTAGGAGCGAATACTACTTTCAATGGTTCGGAAAATGATTTTAGGGTCGTCAGATTAAATTCAAATGGAATGATAGATTCGACGTTCGGACAAAATGGAACATTCTTGTTTGATTTTTCCAAAACGGAATGTTTTGTGGATGGCGCTCAGCAGGCCGATGGGAAACTGCTGTTTTGCGGTTTATCTTCCAAAATTAGTTTCGGTTACGTCAATACTTTAGTCAGACTAAATCAGGATGGAACACTTGATGACGGATTCGGATCAGGCGGGGTAGTGCTTGATACGATTAAATCCGGCGAGCTTTATGCGCTTGCAATACAGGCAGATGGCAAAATTTTGGTAACGGGGTACTGGAAATCTCCCTACAACGCGATCGTCAAACGTTTTTTACCGGATGGAACGCCCGATCCGGATTTTGGAACAGCCGGTGTTAGAATCATCGAAAACGCTATAGAGGGGGTAGGTATTTTGGTTAAACCGGATGGAAAAATCCTGACATTGCTTCAAAGAGAAACTCCGGATTATCGGCCAATGCTTGTACAATTACTTCCGAACGGCCAAAACGACCCTAATTTCGGTATAAATGGCGTATATGAATCAAATTATGCCGGTTTGCGCACCAGAACATTCAGCTATGCAAACGATGCGCTCATTATATCGAATACTGGAGGTAGCTCTACGGATTTACCCGCAGGAGATTATGCGGTGCTCCTCCGCTTTATTTTAGACCTCTCCGTCGGCACCCTTGACCCTGCTGCAGAAACGCAACCCGAACCTTTTATCTATCCCAACCCGATCATTTCAAATTTTACCCTGAAATATGATGTAACGACGCCGCAATCAATCAGCATCCGACTGACAGATGAAGCCGGGCGACGGGTGCATACGTTTCAGGAAAATACGCTGACAAGTCCTGGGCATTATGAAAGCCGCTTTGATATTCCGGCTGAATTGCCCAAAGGCGTTTATATTTTAAGCGTGGAATCGGGTCAGAAACAAATTCGGAGTGTGCGGGTTGTGAAGGGTTGAGCGGGCGCAAGGGTGTCAGAATCAGGATTCACCGGATTTTAGGATTCACGGGATTAAAAAATCGTGTAACGTTAGATTCCTTGCGATCATCTATCCTGTAAATCCTAAAATCCGGTAAATCCTGATTCAGACAAATACAAATACCCGCACGCGGCACACTGTCTGAACCGCGATGATAGGGATTTGGGGATTTTAGGATTTATTGCCCTTGGTATTTTCGCAAATGGATCCATTGTCCTAAAAACAAAAAAATCGGGACGACCCAAAGCCGCCCCGACACTAATTTTTGGTATTAATTAAAACATCCCGTTTCCACTCACGGTCGTTGCAGGCACTTCTTGAACGGCATCCCAGTGTTCCACGATTTTGCCGTTTTCCACCCGAAAAAGGTCGGCGAAAGCGACGTGCTTGCCCAAAAATTCACCTTCGCTGTGCGCAAAAACAAAGTTGCCTTCCGCAATGACCTTGTAAGTTTTGGTATATTTCATGGGCGTTCCAGCCTTTGCCATGCCTTCCAATGCCTGGCCAAGCGCCGCTAAACCATCGCCAACTGCCGGGTTGTGCTGATGATAATTTTCCAAGGAGATGTATTCGACTACTTTTCCAGGGTTCTTGCCGCCCAACACATCGTCAGCAAAGGCGGTCACGAGCGCCTTGTTGGCAGCGGTCTTTTCAAGGTCAGTTACCTCGGTCGGTCCGTCGGTTTGGCTTCTACCGGAAGCGGTTTTTTCAGCGAAATCCTGCAAAATGTCCCAATGTTCCACGATTTTATCATTTTCAAAGCGGAAAACATCGAATCCAATTTGTTTTTTGCCAAACAAAAAATATGCGCTGTGCGCCACGACAAAGTCTCCGTCTTGCAGCACGCGCACCGTTTCAACTGTTGTGCCTTGCTGTTTCAAAACAGGCAGAAACCCTGTGAGCGCATCCCGGCCGTTCGGAAGTTGGGGGTTGTGCTGCACGTATTTTTCAGCGGAAATGTAAGTTTCTGCGGCGTTTTGGTCGCCGGTTTGCAGGCTGTTGAGTACAGCCAAGACTTTTGCTTTGTTGTCCATTTTTGTAGAAATTTGCTTATTTGAGCCACAATTGGCCATAAAAATGCCTGCCAAGGCAAGCCCTGACAAAAGGAAAATACTTTTCATCGTTCGATATTCTTTGTGAAAAATAACGATGCAAAAGTCCGACAACGGCAAACAGTGAGAAAGGTGAAAACCCGACTTTGGAGGGTAAAATCAGGACGGAAAATAAGTTTCCCTGAATTCGATGGGCGTTTTTTGGGTGTATTTCTTGAAATACTTAATAAAGTTGGTCGGCTCGTCGAAACCCAATTCGAAGGCGATTTCCTTTGTATTGGCGTGGCTGTGGAGCAAAAGCCGTTTTGCTTCGAGTACCAAGCGCTCATTGATGTATTCCTTCGGCGACTTTCCAAAAATCTGTGCGGTGCTGCGTTGCAATTGTTTTTCGGAGATGTTCAGTTGGGCGGCATAAAATTGAACGTTGCGTTGTTGGGCAAAATGTTTGTCCAACAAGTCCCGAAATAGCATGGAGATTTCTAAATCAACGCCTGGTTTGATTTCGACCATGCTTTGTTTTCGATACATCCGCTCGGCTTGCAGCAAAAACACATATAACAGGTTTTGCAGGATCAGGTATTTTGCATCATCGTTGTTGGTTTCAAGTTCTTTTTGAATGGCAAAAAACAAGTTTGGCAAGGTGTCATCCTCGGCATTCAGCTCGAAATAAGGCACATTCAACAAGTCGTTGAACAGCACCGTGTTGCCTAAAAAACGTGTTTCGAGGGGCGATTTGCAAAAAAAGGTATCAGTAAAAAGCAACACCCAGCCGTCGCAATCGTCAAAGGCTTCGTAGTAATGTACCTGTTTTTTGTTGATAAAAAGCAAGGAATTGGGTTTTACTTCGATCCGCTTGAAATCCACGACACAAACCGGATTGCCTTTTTGAAACCAAATTACGTCGTAAAAATCGATCCGATGCGGTTGTAAGAATAAGCCCTTGTTCGATTGATGCAAATTATTAAGCGGCTTTACCTCTATTTCGTAAGGTAAAACCGTTTTAAAATTATATTTATGTATGATTTTAGTGTTTTTGTTCATTTTTTTGGTGGGTGATAAATGCTCGCGCGGCACACTGTCTGAACCGCGATTATGGGGATTTGGGGATTTTAGGATTTATTGCACTTGGTATTTTCGCAAATGTATTCATTGTCCTGTAAATCCTGAAATCCGGTGAATCCTGATGCTGACAAATGCTCGCGCGCGGCACACTGTCTGAACCGCGATGATGGGGATTTGGGGATTTTAGGATTTATTGCCCTTGGTATTTTCGCAAATGTATTCATTGTCCTGTAAATCCTAAAATCCTGTGAATCCTGTTTCAGACAGTGTCCCGCGAAGGGCAATATGCCTGCGCGGCGGAAAATCAGGAAGGCTAAAGCGCAGTGGAGCCTTCCCGGAAATTTTAAAAAATGCACCGTATAGCCGTATATTTGTATTGCATTTAGCATCACGAAATAGCACAGGCTGAACGCAATAACAAGCATGACCGCACTACAACAAATAGAACAACTTTTGGCCACCATGTCTTCCGGGGAAAAAGCACAAATTGCCCGTTGGGTGGAAAACGACCTAAGCTATCATACCCCCGGCATTGAGCGCACGCCCGAGGTGTGCGGGGGGAGCGCTTGTATTGTTCGTACGCGTATTCCTGTTTGGCTATTGGTGGAAGCGCAACAAAACGGCGCCACAGAAGCCCAGTTGCTGATGTCTTTTC
>JBAXTB010000121.1:0-14660 GCA_037130425.1 Bacteroidota bacterium | reverse complement strand
TCTTCAAATTGATCAATGTTGTCAATCGGCGGTTTGCGCGGTTCAAAACTGCCTAAGCCGCCGGCAATAAAAATAACCGGTGCAAAGTGTTTAATTCCTTTCACCGTGGTGATTAAAAACCGCCCATCCTCCTGCTTTTCCAGCGTGTCGGCTCTGTCGCCCAAGGTATAGGTCGGCTCGAAGGGCTCAATTTGTTTTAATAAATTTTGCACCAAATCGCCCGCTAAAACACTTGGGTAGCCCGGAATGTCATAAATCGGCTTTTTCGGATAAATCTCTGTCAGTTGCCCGCCTGCTTGCGGCAACGCATCTATCAGGTGGCAGCGCATTTTAAGCAACCCCGCTTCAAATACGGCAAAAAGACCTACCGGACCGGCTCCGATAATGATAATATCGGCTTCAATCGTATTCATCACAAAAGTGTACGTTTAATATGTTTTCAGGCTGTTTAGCAGTTATGCGCTATATTTCCTGTTTATTTGCCTTTAAATTCCGCTTTTCGTTTTTCCAAAAAAGCGCTTGCGCCTTCCACAAAATCTTCTGTGCTGCAACATTTCCCGAATGCGTCCACTTCAAATTCAAACCCGTCGACCCCATCGGCAAAGTATGCGTTTACACTTTCAATGACGTGGGAAATAGCAATCGGGGCTTTTGTTGCGATCTTTTCGATCAGGGCTTTTGCCTTTTCAACTTGAGCGCCCAAAGGTACCACATAGTTTACCAATCCTAATTGATGCGCATCAGCGGCGCCTATGATTTCAGCGGTCATGAGCAATTCCGTGGCCTTAGTTTTTCCGATGTACTGGATCAGGCGTTGGGTGCCGCCATAACCAGGAATCAAACCAAGGTTTACTTCCGGTTGACCGAATTTGGCCGTTTCCGACGCTACGCGCAAATGACAAGCCATGGCCAATTCGCAACCGCCACCCAGCGCAAAACCATTGACCGCCGCTACCACAGGTCTGTGAAAACGTTCAATCAGGAAAAAAGTTTCCTGTCCGCGCTGCGCCAATGCTTTACCTTCTTCAGCCGACAGGTTTTTGAACTCTGAAATATCGGCGCCGGCCACAAATGATTTTTCGCCCGCGCCCGTCAGGACAACACCTTTTAATTCGGGGATCGCGTGTGCATCCGTTCCGAAAAATTGTTTTAGCTCGAGAATCGTCTGACTGTTCAGGGCATTCAGCGCTTTTTCCCGACTGATGGTAACAATGGCAATGCCGTTTTCGATTTCGACTTTCAAATTTTCATAATTCATGGCATATTATGTTTTGGTTTACTCGACTTTAAATATTTCAATTTCGGCTGTTTTCCACTGTACGGCGCGCTCTAAGTGATAATGGCGCAAGCGGTTGTGGTAAAAATACAACACGCGGAAATTGGACGAAACAATATCGCCGTCTTTATTGAACATCAACGGTCGTTCACGGTGGAAAACGCCGAGTCTTTTCACCCCGTCTTTCACGATTTCATCGGCGGGAAGGTGTATTTCGGGTGAGAGCCTAATGATGCCCTGTTTTTCCCAATCAAGCAAACAATTTTGCATCTGCTCCACTACGTCTTCCACCACATCAAACGGAAATTGATATTCTTCGGGTGGCAAACGGAGGATTCCGAATAAATCTAATTTCGGGTTTTCGTGCATCAGCATACTAAACACGGCAAATGCAATGAGGTGGCTGCTCAAGACGACATTATCGATTCGGTAGCGTTCGGCGATGCGTTCGGCCAGCAGTTTGGTATATTCTTCTTCCCGCTGACGGTCTTCATTCACCTCGCCTTTGGAAATAAAATACTCGTGAATATCAAGTTCATTGCCGAAGCGGTCGTGGCTTATGCCCTTGGCGTCTACAAAATTGCCAAGCACATCCATTGGGCGGCCCATGCTCAGCGTTATATCATTGGTGGTAGATAAAAAACGCCAGATATACATAAACCAGCTCCGAATGCTTTTTCCCTCGTCTTTCAAACGCAAATAATGCTCCTTCCCGGTGCTGCGCAAGTGTTGTTCAATCAAAAACGGCGCTTCCAACACATAGTGGTAACCGATAATCATGGGCACAATAAATACTTTTTTGCCGCTTTGCTGCTGGCACATAACCCGTTGGGCTTCCACGGCGGTGCCAAGCAAACCCATTTTCAGGTCGGTTTCCAGTTCGCCCGAGCGCGAGCGCGTACCGCCAGGAAAAAACAAACTATTCACCCCGCGTCGAATACTGAGCATACTCATGCTTTTCAACGTTTCAAGGTAAATCGGGTTTTTTTTGCGCCGGTCGACACGGTAGGCGCCAAGTCGATTCATATAATAGGCTGCCGGACCGAAATTGTATAAATTCAAACCAGCGCCGTAGGAAAACGAGGGCAAACCCATGATTTGGTCCATTGCATAGCCAACCAAAATGGAATCCAGATTGCTTGAGTGAGTCGGGACAACGACCACCGTGCCGTGTTTGAACAATTCCTGAATGCTTTCAATATCCCCTACCACATTCAGTCGTTCGTATAATTGACGACGGCCACGCCACAAGGCTCTGATGCTTTTAGCCACTGCGGCATTGAACAACCGATTGAACAATACCGTTAAAAAGCGCTGGGCAAACCTAAAAGTCGAAGTTTTGAACGTTCCGACAATTTCCTCCGAATAACGGTGGATAATCTTCTGCAATATATCTTCTGCCGCTTCCTGCGCGGAAGGGTCGTTGCGATCGAGGGTTTTTTTAATCAGTTTTTTACTAACCCGATTCCAAAACGTGCGCTCGTTTGGCGGATCCACTTTCCAGGGGTCTTCCTTGATGCGGATACGCTCTTGGTAAATCGTCTTAACAATCACGTCGCTCAGGTCTTTTCGGTGCCTGTTCGAAATGCGTTTGAAGGTGAATTCATCGATTTCACGCAGGAATTCAGCCCGATCCTGGCTGAGCCGAAAAATCGGCCAATCCTCCATGTTTTCGATGATTTTCGGATATATTTTAACTGGCTTCACGTGATGGTACAGGCGGTTAAGGCTATAGGACAAATCTGAAGTGCTTTAGGATTTGGCAGGCGGTTTATGCAATTTTATGGCTTTCTCAATATAATCCAGCATCTCCGTTCTGCCGGTGCGGTATTCAGCCGACGTAATAAAATAGGGTGGGAGAGTCTCCCAGGTTTCTGCCATAGCCGCCAAAAAACGGTCGACGCTGGTTTGAACCGCCACTTTACCCAAACGATCGGCTTTGGTGAATACTAAGGTAAACGGCACTTCATGTTCGCCTAAGTGGTTGATAAAATTAAGGTCGGTTTTACTGGGTGGAATATTTGGGTCAATCAGTACAAATGCCAGCAGCAGGTTTTCGCGCTGAAGCAGGTAATTGTTAATCATACTACTCAATTCCCGTTGTTTTTCCTTCGAAACCCGCGCATAACCGTAACCGGGCAAATCGACCAGGTACCAATATTGGTTAATGAGGAAATAATTAAGCAGCCGCGTTTTTCCAGGCGTGCCCGATACCTTGGCCATGCCCTTGCGCCCGGTAAGCATATTAATGAGCGAAGATTTCCCCACGTTTGACCGGCCGATAAACGCGATTTCAGCCCGCCCGTCGGTCGGACACTGGGTCACCTTCGGGTAGCTGGCAACAAATTCGGTTGAATTAATTTCCATATTTGACCGCAAAGGTACGCTATTAACCGCGCTTTAAAAGTTCTGGTTAGGAAAAGGTTAAAGGAAGCCTGTTTTACCTGCGTTTTATACCAAAACCAGGGGGATGTTGCGTTTTAATGGCACAAAATCCAACACCTACACAACATGAAGAATCTATTTTTTGCAATCGCTGCCCTCTTGTTTGCTACCACTGCTCAAGCACAATTTTTCTCTGTCGGCCTTAAAGGCGGCGTAAACTCTCAATTGTCTAAACCGTCTGACTTTCAGGTGCCCGGCGATACATCTTTTAATTTTGGCGTAAAAGATTTTAAATTTGGAACGCAGTTTGGCGCCTACGTGCGCATTGGAAACCGCGTGTTCATCCAGCCGGAGTTGCTTTTCAACTCCAATCGCACCGACTATAAAATCAAAGAAGCGAACTTAGGTGAAATCGTAAAAAACGAACGCTATCAGTATCTTGATATGCCGGTATTAGTGGGCTTTTCTGCCGGCCCCTTCCGGTTCAGCGGCGGCCCGGTTGGGCACTATTTCCTCAATAGTAGAAGCGAATTGACCGATTATAAAGGTTATTCTGCAAAATTTAAACAAATGACCTGGGGCTGGGTAACGGGTCTTACAATAGGCCGGGGCCGCATCTCTGCCGATATCCGGTATGAAGGCAATTTCTCCAAATTGGGGGATCACATCAACTTCTCCGGCCAACCTTATCATTTTACAACCAACCCGGCGCGTCTGATTGTGGGCCTGAACATTGCGCTCATCAAGTGACCGAAATTTTACCAGGATTAAAGTTGATTTGAAGGATGGTCTGACCTCGTTTTCAGAATTTTAAAAAAATATTTTACAGCATGTGTGACTTTTTTATCATCTGTGCGTTTAATATTATATCAAGGCTGCGAGCCTTCTGGAATACACAGCAGACACTACCTCATTCCAAAAATCGATTTTTTAATCCGAACCGATTGTTTTAACGACTTGAGAAAGCCGCTCTTTACCGGGCGGCTTTCTTTTTTTACGTTCGACGGTAAATTTCGGTTGTCCAAGTGTTAAATTTCTCCTTCGGCCTTTTTTTGTGCAACGTTTTTCAGATTCATCCGTCTTTTGTCCTGATTACAAAAACGAAAACAATGGGGAAATTTACCGCGATCATTTTGTCGCTATGTCTTGTCTGTACTGCTTTAAACGCGCAAACAAATCAATTAGCCGCTAAAAAAAGCCTGCAAGCCCTGCGCATTCAGGAAAGAGTGACGGTTGATGCTGCATTAAACGAACCATTTTGGGCAAATGCCGCCGTTGCCGACCAATTCTTGTTCCGTTGGCCAACGCCGGGAAATAAAGCCACACAAAAGACGGAAGTAAAAGTGGCCTACAATGATTACGCCTTATATATAGGTGTACGTTGCTTTGATTCCAGCCCAGATTCAATCTACCACCGTATCACCAAACGGGATGAACTGGAAAACTCGGATGATTTTTTCGTTACTATTGATACCTATCGGGATGGTCAGAACGCAGTTCAGTTTGGTGTTTCGCCTGATAATGTGCAGTTTGATTCAAAATTCTCCATAGCCAACGCTGACCCGAACAATGACAATGCAGATGGCGAGGATCCTTCGTGGGATGCTGTTTGGAATTCCGCAGCACAGATTACCGCCGACGGTTGGGTGGCAGAATTGGAAATTCCTTATTCGGCACTGCGCTTTCCGGTCAAGCCGGAGCAGGAGTGGAGTATCAATTTCGGCCGCTCCATCAAACGCCATGGCGAAAGCGATTGCTGGAATGAAGTAAAAGCAAATATGTCAGGCTCCCTGAGTCAAATGGGCATCCTGACAAATATTAAGAACATCAAAGCGCCCTTGCGCCTGAGCGCCACGCCGTTTGTAGCCGCTTATGCCGACAATATTTACCATCAGGATCAGGCGGGCTGGCGTTTCCCGTATTCAGCGGGCATGGATGTAAAAATCGGACTAAACGAGGCATTTACGCTTGATGCCACCATTATTCCTGACTTTGGTCAGGTGCGTTCCGATCAAAATGTGTTGAATTTGTCGCCTTTTGAGGTGAAATTTGCTGAAAATCGACCTTTTTTTACGGAAGGAACCGAGTTGTTTAACAAAGGTTATTTGTTTTATTCCCGCCGTGTGGGCGGACTTCCGTTGGGCTATCGTGACGTCGCAGACAACCTGAAAGACCACGAGGAATTGGTGGAAAATCCTGTGCGGGCTCAATTGCTGAATGCCACCAAAGTGTCGGGGCGAACGGATAAAGGCTTGGGTATCGGCGTGTTTAATGCGGTGGAGCAATCAACGTATGCCACGATTAGAAATACGGAAACGGGCGTAACCCATCAGGTAGAAACCGCCCCGCTGACCGATAAATCGGTATTTGTTTTAGACCAAAACCTCAAACATAACTCTTCTGTTACGTTTATTAATACCAATGTAACGCGTGCCGGGGCAGCCATAGATGCAAATGTGACCGGTTTGGTATTTAACCTGAAAAATAAGGCTCAAAGTTATGCCCTAAGTGGAAAAACGGTAATGAGCAACCGCGTTTCTCCGGATAAACGCGAAACCGGCTACACCGGCGTGCTGGATTTTTCCAAAACCAGCGGCAATTTCCTCTTCGGCGCATTTGGCGTGATCGAAACCGATCATTACAACCCGAACGACCTTGGTTATTTGTTTAGTCCCAACGAAAAAAGCGGCAATGTTTACATCAACTACAACCGCTACAAACCCTGGTGGAAACTGAATAATTTCTGGTCGGGTTTGTGGGCATACGGTAGTCATTTGTACCGCCCAGACAAATGGACGGAGACGCAAATTGGCGGTAATTTTGGCTTCAATACCCGCACTTTTCACAATTGCGGTGTGTATTGGCAGTTTTCGCCCAAAGGACGAGACGATTATTTTGAGCCGCGCACTGGCAACTTTTCCCGTTTTTACCATGTTCCATCCGATGCCAATGCCGGTTTTTGGTACAACAGCGACCACCGCAAACGAATCACTTTTCATGCCAACGGGGGCGTCCGGAAATATAATGAACACGGTCGTGCAAACGGGCGCCTGTACTTAGGCGCGCGCTGGCGGGCCTCTGATAAACTTACCTTCGGATTAAACGTAGGTAATGAGTTGTCTTTCAACAATGTAGGTTGGGTAAGCGCTAAGGAAAATGCCCTCGGATACGAGCAGGTGCCTGCGAATGCGATCTTGTTCGGGCGCCGGAATTTGGTCGGATTCGACAATCAAATCGATTGCAGCTACTCTTTCAATACCCGGATGAACCTGTCATTATACGTCCGTCATTACTGGCAACGGGTTGAATACCAGTCTTTTGCGCATTTGCGCGACAATGGCGAACTGGAACAATCGCCCTATACAGGTTATTCTGCCGAGCATGTTCCCCTCAATGATATTGCGGCTAATTATTTCAACATTGACTTGGTGTACACCTGGCGTTTTGCGCCCGGCAGCGATATTTTATTGGTGTATAAAAACGGCATCGGCCATGAAGCGGGCGGTATGGAAGCAAGGGAAGGTTATGTGTACAATGTGCAGCATTTACCCGATTTTGAGGGTACAAACAGCCTGTCGATGAAAATCCTGTATTACCTGGATTACAATAAAATGAAAAAATGGTTTTAAGATAAAC
The DNA here is from genome assembly GCA_037130425.1 of Bacteroidota bacterium. GTDB lineage: Bacteria > Bacteroidota > Bacteroidia > Chitinophagales > Saprospiraceae > M3007. Next base: position 7,363 of record JBAXTB010000121.1, on the reverse strand, counting down.
TTCACAGAAAGTTTGATTTGGTTATGCCCTGGCAAAAGTGTCGGGGCTCTTTTTTTACGCCCAAGCGAATGGTTTGATGCTATTGGATTTGAATGTTCAAGATAGTTTGGACAAAGCCTATTGCAGCAGCGTATTTATTTTAACATTTAAAACTGCTTAGGCGCGCAACAAAAGGAGGCCGATACGCGTATTATAAAAATATTTTAATTGTAATCCTTTGATTGTTCACAATACATGCGCTATCTATGCACCACCAAATTCAGGAAACAATCCAATCGCCCGGCCTTTTTAAAATCCAAGCCCAAACGCCACAAAAATTATTTTTTCAAACATTTCTACTTTTTATCAGTATTCCCGCGATCCTGATTACTTGCCTGATCATGATCCCTGTACATATCCTATCGTTATTCAAGAAATAATCCGTCATCCCGCTCTTCTAACAGAACTAAAGCGCCATTCGGTAAAAGATCCGGGTGGCGTTTTTTATTTTATGCAGTCTTACGGTGCGATGGGATGCTGAATGCCGTATTGATAAAACGCATCAAGTCGTTTGGCAAAATAGTCCATTTTTGAAACAGATACATCCACACTGATACCACCGACTTTCAAATAAATGGTTCCGTTTCGACCTGTTTTTTCAAACCGGTTGATATAGGCCATATTTACCAGGTAGCTATGATGAGTGCGGCAAAAGAGGTTTTTGGGTAATTCGGCCTCAAATTCGCCTAAGTGGCCGGAAGATGTGATCTTTTCTACCTTTTCATTTTTCCATACGTAAAACTCGGTAAAGCTCCCTTCTGCCTTGCAATACAGGATACTTCCGGCCGGCAATACCAAGGTTCCTTTTCGACTATCCTGAATGATAAGCGCCTGTTTTTCAGCCGCTTGCAAGGCGGTTTTATGTTTGAGTGCAATTTTGTCATCCGCAATTTTTACGGCGTCTAACAACTCAGCCACGCTGTAGGGTTTGACCAAATACGACCAGGGCTGTATGGCATTGATGGCTTTGATGGCATATTGCGGATAGGCCGTTGTAAAAATGACGCCAAAATCATGGTTGGGACATTGTTTTAAAAAGTCAAAACCATTGCGCGGCGGCATTTCTATATCAAGGAAAACCACATCAGGGTGCATACTATTGACGGCATTTACCGCTTCCGTGATCAAGGTTGTGGCGCATACGATCCGAATATTGGGGCAATACGCCTCAAGCATGTATTTGAGCGATTTGAGGGCGCCGATTTCATCGTCGATGATTAACGCCGTTATCTTTGCGACGTGCTGGTTTCCGGTTTTGCTGTTATCGCTTTCCATATTTTTTCAGGCGTAAAAGTGAGCGTAACGCGGGTGCCGTGTTCGGCCTCGCGCGCATCCGAGCGATCCTGTATTTCAAGGCTCAGATCAAGATTATATAAACGATTTAAGGCATATATCTTTTTCCGCAACACCTCCAGACCTTTGGATTCCCGTTTGAGGCCCGAAAGTTGTTTTAGGCGTTGCGTCTCCTTAAACCCAAGTCCGTTATCAGTAAGGGTAAAGCGCAGCATCTCTTGTTCCATTTCAAAGCGCAGTTCAATATGCGAATCTTCTTCCTGCGCCAGACCGTGTATAGTGGCGTTTTCGAGAAAGGGCTGGAGCAACATACTTGGAATCAGCGTATTAGGAGCAATTTGGTCGGCCCCGATGATTTCGTAGTTGAATTTGTCTTCAAAACGTAATTGTACCATTTTAAAATACTCCTGGCAATACAGCAATTCCTCCGAAAACGGAATAAACGTTTGCTCCGAGAACAACATGGTGCGGCGTAACAAACGCGTAAACAGGGAAATGTATTCGCTGGCTTTAATCGGGTCGGGCGGATGCAGGAACTGTTGGATTGCATTGATGGAATTGCCGATAAAATGCGGGTTCATTTGGCCTTGCAGCGCTTGCAATTGCAGGGTGGCCGCCGAAGCGCTGGCTTCGCGATATGCGATGCGCGCCTTATAATATTGACGTATTCCGGTCACTAACAGGCTCAATATCAACAAATAAAACCAAATTAATTCATACCAGTGCGGCTGTTTTAAGAATACCCAGGTATCGGGTTGATTGCTGGGCTGTGCAGATGCGTTGACGGCTGTTACACGAATTTGGTATCGTCCGGGCGGCAAATAGGCGCCAAGGCTGAAGGAGGGTGATTCTACATGCGAAATATTTTTCAGTCCTCCCAAGCGACCGGCGATCCAGCCAGCCAGGTTGCCAACCGTCCAATCATAAAAAGGTAGCAACAGGATATTTTGCTCAATATCAAAATGCAAATTGCCTCGGCTTCGATAGTCGAGTCCGGCGAGGTTTAGTTCGATGTTTTTGGCATCCGAATTAAGTACAATTTCCCGGTGTGTCGTAAGCGAATCGAGCAGGTGCAACGTGAAGGTTGCCGAATTCGATTGGTAAACAACATTGCTGATAAACGTCTTATAATTCCCGCTTTCTTTGAGGCCATTTCTGGTTATTTTTGACAGTCCGGATACCGTACCCGCCCATATTGTATCCTGATCGATGAAAATACAATTTACATCGTCATCAGCGAGGCCATCATGGCTGTCGAAATGCCAAACCTGGTACGACTTATTTATTCCATAAATGCCTTTGTTGGTGGCCATCCACACATCCCCATTAGGCTCAGTGCAAATTGATTGAATGTTCAAGATCGGGCTTTTTAACAATCGGTTTATTTCTTCTACCTTGATAATTTTACCCGATTCGACAGTGGCGCGGAGTAATCCATTTTCCGGCGTTACAACCCAAATTTGCCCGGGGCCGGCTTCACGAATTGCCGTGATTCGACTTTTTAAGATAGGAAACCGATCGCCCCAATTGATTTTGAAACTGTCGGATTGTGAGAAAATGCCGACCATGTTGCCTGCCCAGGTATTATGATCGGCGTCTGTGCCAAGCGCGGTGAATCGTTTGCGAATTAATATGGTAAAAATGTTATTTGAAATTGATAAAGCGCCTAAATTTGAAGAAGATGCAAAATAAATTACATCTTTTTGTTGTAAAATAGATTTAAAGCTTTCCTGTCGAGGAAAATGAATAAAATGTCCTGTTTTACGATCATAAAAATATAAACCTTCATCGGAAGCCGCCCAGAAACAATTTTCATCGTTTGGAATAATTTGTCGGATCAGGTTAGAACCATCAATTGAACCAAATGAAATGGTTTTTTTATCATTATGCCTTAATATATGAACGTTGCCGATATCATCACCGACCAGTAAATTGCCATTTGGGCAACGCGCCAGCGAGCGGATATTTTTGGAAGGAAAAAAGTCGAGTTGAAAATTTATGGGTGCGTTTTCCGGTAATCCAAACACGCCTTCGTCTAAAGTACAAAACCAAAGCGTACCTTGAGCATCTTCAAAAATAGAGGTCAGTTTTTTATTCGGTAAAAAACGAACCGGGTTGCTGAAATTTTGTTGGTCGTTATCGAAACAAATGGCGCCGTCATACGGGGTAGAAAGCCAAAACCGACCTTTCCGGTCTGTAAAAAATCGGCCCCCATTTTTATTCATCGAGTCAAGCAATGTAATTTGGTTATTCCTCCACTCAAGTAGTTCGATTTTTGTATTGTAGGAGCGCACAATTTTATTTTGGGAAATCGCGATAGAACTTAAATTTTCAGGGTAATTACTCTTATAAACTACAATAACGGAATCATTTGTGATTCTTTTATCAATTGAAAATTCGCTGAAAAACATATAATCATCCCCAACCTTATCGAGCCTTATTGGCCAAAAAAAATCTGTTTTATGAAGGGTCGTCCAGTCTGTATAAAAGACTTCTCTCTTGCCAGCAAAAAACCATAAATTGCCATGATCGTCTTCTGAAACATTGTAAGAACCAGCAGTAGAAGAAAATTCAATCTTGGATAAGATACTGTCTTGCTTATCCGTGTAAATGCGTCCATTGTAAAAATAACAAGGCTTTTGCCGAAAGCAGGATAGCCAAATTCTCCCATGGCTGTCTTCTTTCATGTCAAGCACTTCCAGATCTGGCAGGCCATCACCCAAATCGAATGTTCTGAATCGGAAACCATCAAAATTCGCAAGTCCTTTATCTGTTCCAAACCACAATAGCCCTAAGTGGTCTTGTAAACCGCAATAAACCAGATTTCCGGGCAGGCCATCACGCACCCCATAATGTATATACGCAGGCGATTGCGCGTGGGCGTCACAAAACAGGCACAAACAAAAAAGGATCAATAATAAACGCATTGTCGGTAGTTATACTAAGCGCCGCCTGAAAGGCAGCATTAATTGTCATACTGAGCGCTGACTGTCAATTACTTAGGCCGAAGGCCATGCACAAAACGATCCAGCGCGAAGTATATCGCCGAAAAGATATGCAATACCCTTGAAAAAACGGGTGATGATTCATAACCCTTACATATTGGCGGATAACTGTGCAGGAACGGTACTTGTTTGCAGGATTATAGACTGTAAATACATGGTTATGAATTAGGGCTTTGATGCGGGGCGAGACGGTTGTTGTTTTGTGGTATGAACAATTGAGTTACTTTAATTGCAATCTAGTTACCCTTGTTTAAAAGCAAGGTTACTGCTTTTTTGATTTAGTATTTTACTTTTAAAATTAATATTTCCAAACACTTTTAAAATTTTCATTATGAAAAAGATTATTCTTCCAGTTCTATTTCTCTTGATGTACACATTTGCAAATGGGCAAACAACTTGGAATTTTGAAGATCCTTGTAGTAATTACTCCAATTCATTTTATTTAGGTTGTATACCGAATGCAATGTCAACAAGTGGTACACCTGATACGCAAGGGGAAGATGTTGCCGCTTTTCCACTCGCATATGAAGGAAGAAGATACGCCCACATGTATTCACGTGCTGATCATTGCCCAAATGATGATACTGCACAAGAACATGGTGAAGGGATTGCTTTGCGTTTTAGTTTTCAACCAAACAAAACTTATATTATTAAAATGCATTTACAGTGTAGTGATTTTACTTCGCACACAAATGCTGAAATCGCTTTAACCAATGGATTTCTTAACTTTGGTGGAACCGATGCGCCAGATATTCCTCCTTGCCAAAAAATAAAAGATAAGGTTCAACCTCTTCCAGCTGGATCAAAAATTATTGCAAACTATCCTTCTTATAGTTTTGTTGGTCATAATTGGATCAAAAAAACGATAATAGTTTCCGGATTGACACAAATCTTTAGCCAACTTAGTATTCGTCCTCGAAACAGCCAACCTTCAGGCAACGAAGATTACTGGAATATGTATGTTGATAGCGTTACAATAACTGAATGCCCGCAGGCAAATTTCAATTACGCACTCTGTCAAATAGGTACTAAAATACAGGTTACCATTTCTGGCTCCACGGGCGCCGCAGGCCAATGGACATTGTATAAAGCAAATAATTGCGCTGGAGGAACAGAAGATTGGAATCTGTCAAACGGTCAATCGATTAATTGGACTAATACTAATTTGACGCAGTTTTTGGTAGGGTTTAATACCGGATGTTATGTGATAGAACAGGTTATTCCTGCATCCAATGAGTGCCCGGAAACACGAATTCGCAGACTTTTTGATTCCAATTATGCCCCAGGATATATACTTATGGGCGAATTCCTGTTTCAACAAAACACACCTTGTAGTGGTGGATTAACATATTCTGCGGATTGCATTCCTTCATTTACTTACATAAACGGTGTGGATCATTGGACTGTTAAGGATTTGACAAGTCAAACAACTAATTATTATACAACCACTGGAACCCTATCTTTAGATCTGATTAGCGCACATTCATATCATATCGAGCATTATATTACTCTTAATGATAAATCTGTAGGGTATTGTGTTCAATCGGATATTGGAATTGTAGATTGGAGATGTACCAATGCCCCTGGAATGGTTGTTAAGTCTACAACGCTGGAAGGCGCGACAGATATTATGTTTTCTAAAAAATCAGATCAACGTACTTCATCAGAAACTGAACTACCCGTAAATAATGCGGTACTTACACCAAATCCAATGGTTTCGGGTTATGCTGTGCTAAAAACGAATAGTAGCCTTGATAATGCGTATGATGTTACAATTTATGACTTAAATGGCCGCGCAATACGCGTTTACCATGAGGTGACCGATTCTGAGTTGCAGATTGACAGAACAGGGATGACTTCAGGGGTTTACTTTGTAAAAGTTACCAATGGAAGCGGCTTTCGGCAGACGTTGAAATTACTGGTACAATAAAAACATAGATGAATGTCAGGCAGATCGTAATCGCCACTTATGGTCTGCCACTTTTTCACTTTAGTTTTTTATTCCTGTACAATTACCACCCCAAGTTACACAATTACCACCCCAAGTTACACAATTATCAACCCAAACTGCACAGTTATCCATTACAGGGGCACGTCCTATTGCAATTACCCTTTAAAGACCGTTGTTTTGTACCTGTAACCCTGAACGCCAAGAGACCGATTACTGAATTATTTATTTTTGAATCGGTCGGTGTTTGCTGGGATATAAAAGCGCTTTATTTAGACTCAATTAGTTTATATCTACGTGCTCGTCTAAGAAATAGGATATATTATTTTTAGTAGTAATTCGAATGCCGGCCCAAATGCAATTTTTGTTTGCACACTGGGCCGGCATTTTTAAACCAGGATTAAAGTGGATTTGAAGATTTTCAGGATGGATTAAATTGATTTTCAATGGATTGAAAACAGCCATCTCATATCCAGTTATGTCAACCAAGACTTATAATAGTCGCCGCTTTCAATGCCTGCCGCGAATTCCGTCATCAACAAGGGCTTAAACGTATCCACCATTACCGCCAATTCCCGCGTCTCTTTTGCGCCGATGCTTTTTTCTACCGTGCCTGGGTGCGGCCCGTGTGGGATGCCGCCAGGGTGCAAGGTAATCATGCCGCGCTCAACGTGTTTACGGCTCATAAAATCGCCGTCTACGTAATACAGCACTTCGTCGGAGTCAATATTGGAGTGGTTGTACGGCGCCGGTATTGACAAGGGATGGTAGTCGTACATGCGCGGCACGAAGGAGCAAATCACAAAATTATGTCCGTCAAATGTCTGGTGAATGGGCGGTGGCATGTGCAAGCGCCCGGTGATCGGCTCAAAATTGTGGATGCTGAATGCATAAGGGTACGCATAACCATCCCAGCCGATCAAATCGAATGGATGGTTCAAATAATGATAGGGATATATATTGTCCTGCTTTTTAATGTAAAACAGGAAGTCTCCTTTTTCATCGTGGGTTTCCAAATCCTGGGGTTTGCGAATGTCGCGCTCGCAGAATGGGGCGTGTTCTTCCAATTGGCCGAAAC
>JBAXTB010000120.1:0-14715 GCA_037130425.1 Bacteroidota bacterium | reverse complement strand
TCCCAATGCTTTCACGAATGGGATCCGACCACCGTAAGCGCTGAACCAACAGGAGACGTGCCCTTAAAAGTGCTGGATTCCAACGGAAATGAACTGCAAGACGGCGATTCGGTCATCGTAATCAAAGACCTTCCCGTAAAAGGTATGCCGCGGCCCATCAAGGCAGGCACCAAAGTAAAAAACATCCGCCTGACCGACGGCGACCATAACATCGACTGCAAAGTGGAAGGCTTCGGCTCGATGGGGCTTAAGTCGGAATTTGTGCGGAAGGCTTGATTATTAGCGCATCAACTTTAATTAATTATTCAAATTAGAATGGCCGAACCAAGCAACGTTGAGGAAATCTTTTTCAAATACTTGTCGCAATTCAAATTCAACGAGGAAAATTTAGATTACTCGATCTTGCAGAAGCACACTGCTGCATTACAAGTTCTATCAACCATCGGCAATTCAGGCATTAGCGTCTTTGACATGTCTACGTGTCAGGTTGTTTTTTATTCTTCGAATTTCGGCGCTTTATTGGGTTTTGAACCCTCCGATTATGAAAAAATCGGGCAACAATTTTTTGAAGATAAAATTCATCCGGAAGACAAACTAAAATTGAGCCACCAGGGCGTTTCTACGATAAAAATATTTAATAATTTTTCAAAGGAAGATAAATTAACCCATAAAGTAATCCAGGAATACCGGATGCTGAATGCCCAAAACAAATATGTTCGGCTGATTGAGCAATATCAAATATTAGAATTAGATAAAATCGGGCAAATTTGGTTACTCATCGGTTTTGTTGATTTTTCGCCCAACCAGGAAGAATATGACGGTATTAAATGTCAATTATTAAATTTTAGAACCGGTGCAATCGTACCGGTAGAACCACCGCCAAAAGCGCGTTTTGAATTAACCAAAAGGGAAAAAGAAATTCTGAAGCTTGTAAAAGACGGATTATTGAGCAAGGAAATTTCAAACAAGTTGTCAATTAGCCTGCATACCGTCAATACCCATCGGCAGCGGTTCCTGGAAAAATTGGGCGCGAATAACTCCGTGGAAGCCATCATGTTTGCTTCAAAATTCGGGCTGTTGGATTAACGGTTTGGGGCTTGTACTGATAAATCAGTATTGTAGGGGCTTAGGGTTGGAAAGACCTTTGTACTTTCTAATGCTAACTTCTAAAAAAATGATACGTACTGTTTTGATCTTCTTCCTTGTATTTTACACGATACAAGTTTTTGCCCAACCCACCCAAACCATTCGCGGGACGGTGATTGATGATGCATCCAACGCGCCGATCGGTTTTGCCACGGTCGTTTTGCTCGAAACCAACCCCAATTTGGGCGCTACAACCGATACTTCAGGCAATTTTACCATCAAAAATGTCCCCGTCGGTCGTTATGATTTAAAAGTAACCTTTGTCGGGTACGAGCCGGCCATTATTCGGGAAGTAACCCTTATTTCCGCAAAACAAACCTTTTTGAGCATTCAACTCAGGGAAAACACGGCTTTGCTGGGCGAAATCGTGATAAAACCACGCGTCAACAAGGAGCAAGCGCTGAATTCGATGGCGACCGTGAGCGCCCAAATGTTGAGTGTAGAAGAAGCTAAACGATATGCAGGCGGCTTCGACGACCCGGCCCGTTTGGCATCTTCCATGGCCGGGGTGGCCAGTAATACAAGCGAAAACGGCATTATTGTAAGGGGAAATGCGCCTAAATTCCTGCAATGGAAAATGGAGGGCGTGGAAATACCGAACCCGAATCACTTCGGCGACTTGAATTCATTGGGCGGCGGCACCATTACGGCATTAAGCAGCCAAATGCTGGCCAATTCCGACTTTTTTACAGGCGCATTTCCCGCCGAATACAACAATGCCTTGTCGGGCGTTTTTGATATTGCGATGAGAACGGGTAATAATGAAAAGCGGGAACACACCTTTCAATTGGGTTTTCTCGGCATTGATGCCTCTTCGGAAGGGCCATTTAAAAAGGGCGGCCGGGCCTCTTATTTGTTCAATTATCGTTATTCCACATTTGCCCTGTTGGCGCCCCTGTTGCCGGAAAATGCAGGCAGCATTAAATACCAGGATCTTTCATTCAAATTGAATTTCCCTACAAAAAAAGCAGGTATTTTCTCATTTTGGGGCATCGGTATGACCGACGGCGCGCTTGCAAAGGCTAAAACCGAAAGCGCAGATTGGAAATACTTCGACGATAAAGAGCGCAATGATATTAAGCAAAATATGGGTGCAGCCGGCATTAGCCACAAATATTTCTTTAAAAACAATGCCTATTTAAAAACGACCTTGGCGGCAACGGCAACCAACACGGATTGGGCAACGCAGGAACTAAATCCGGAATTAAAATTGCTGCCGAAAAGTAGTATCAATAACACAAACTGGAATTTTGTTTTATCCTCTTTCATAAACAAAAAATTCAGCGCCCGCCACACCAACAAAACTGGCATATTACTGACCGGCATGATGTATAATATCCTGTTAAAAAATGCACCGGCGCCGGGTATTGCACCACAGGAAATTGTGCATGCAAACGGGTTCAGTTCGGTGATTTCGGGTTACAGCAGTTCGTCGGTGAACCTGACGGATAAATTAGTGATGAATATTGGTGTAAATGCGCAAGTTTTTACCCTAAACAACCATTATACAGTAGAACCTAGACTTGGTTTCCGCCAGCAATTGAACAAAAAACAATCTATCGGCGTGGCATACGGCTTGCATAGTCGTTTGGAAAAGTTGAATTATTATTTCAATAACGCGCTTGCTACAGGCGAAAAGGCCATAAATAAAAACCTTGATTTTACAAAGGCGCATCATTTTGTGCTGAGTTACGATTGTAATATCACAGACTTAATTCACTTCAAAGTAGAGCCTTATTTCCAGAAATTATACAACGTGCCTGTAATCGCCGATAGTTCTTTCTCATTTATTAACCTGCAAAACGACTTGTTTTTTGGAGAAAAACTGCAAAATACCGGCGAAGGCAGAAATTACGGGATCGACATTACGCTTGAAAAGTACATTTCAAAAGGCTACTATTATTTATTTACCGCATCGGTGTACAATTCCGAATATAAAGGCGGCGATCAGGTTTGGCGCAATTCAAGGTTTAACCGGAATTATGTGTTTAATTTCTTGATCGGAAAAGAATGGAAAATGGGTAAAAACGATCAGAATGTGTTGAGTTTGAATACGCGTTTTACTTACCAAGGCGGCAACCGGTATTCCCCCATAAATGAGGCGGCATCTAATCTTGCAAAAGATATTGTGTATAATGAAACAAATGCATTTTCCTTGCAGGCTGATCCTTCTTTAAATGTACATTTTACGGCCAGTTACAAGGTAAACAAGAAGAAAAGTTCGCGTGAAATTGCGCTCAAAATACTGAACGTAACGGGTCAGCCTGATTTCAAAGGTTATCGCTACAATTTGATTGACAATAAAATAGAGCAGGATGTAGCATCCGTTTTAATTCCGAATTTGAGTTACAAAATAGAGTTTTAATGACGGTTTAGTTGTGTACGCGTACTCGGCCTTTGTGTCCTTTGTGAAACCTTTGTGTTCTTTGTGTTTACCCCTCTCAGGTTGGCCATCAAGACATTGTAATTTTTGGTTTTGAGGTGATGTGTTAAGCACAGCGCCTTGGCTTAGCCCATTTAGAGGGGAAAAACACAAAGAACACGAAGGTTTCACAAAGGACACGAAGGTGCCGTTTTCATGGGTACTCAACGTTATCTGATTTCTGAAAGATGTGTAGAAACCGTGGCCTCTTGGGGTTATCTTGACAAATAATTATAGGAAACTAATACTGCTTCCATTGCAATACGCCGCTCCTCCAGCATACTTACGGTATCCAAAGTTTCCGAAGAAACCAACCAGCCTGGGTCAATAAAGGGCAAACAAGCCTGGATTGCATCAAAATATAATTTGGGTCGTCCGCGGCGTGGCTGAAGTTGGGCAGCAAAACAATCCGTAATCTCCTGAGTTTCCGGTATTTCGCCATCTAAAAATCGGTGTAAAATCAGATTCCACGGACCATACAAGGAAACAAGCGCCAAATGATCGGGTACCTCAAACGCTAGCAAGTCAATGCCCTCTGCTATTTGATTTTCAGATAATAGCGCCTGCGCGCAATCCATATCGGGTTTACCGCCGAGGCGATTCACGGAATGCCAGGCCCATACAGGGGCAAACTCGCCGGTTTGAATGTTCCGAAGCGCCATTTGTTCAATCATCCAACGATAAGCCTGCTGCCATTTTAATGAAGGAACGCAATCCCACGTGCAATAGTAACGCTCACCTTGTAGAAGAACTTTCAGCACGGCGGGGTGTTGGTAGGTCCAGAGACGCATATTATTGATTCATTATTTGAAATCCAACCTTCCGTGAAGCCAATCCGAATAGAAACTATAAATTTCTTCCAAACGTTCTTTGTTCATTTTTAAGCGCTTGTCTGCAATTTCATAATTCTCATTATTCGGTAATCCGTATAAAGACAAAAATTGTTTTTGATATGCCATCCAGAATTTTTGTGATTTTATAAATGATTTCCGGTATTTCTTATTCAAGCGTTTTTGCATCAAGGCATCATATTTATCTATCAATTCCGCATACTGGGAAGCCAAATACTCATAAGCGGAGATAAGATATGTCATATCCACACCATCCCAATCACTTAATAAATTGCATTGAACGTGATTTATGCGAAATGTATCCCGACAAAATTCCTTTTCGTCATTCTCCATTTGACTCTGATCGAACATCCAGTTTTGTTCTTCGGCAGACAATTCTAAGTTTATGCTTGCGTTTATTTGCGCAATTCGCTGAGGATCAATCGTATTCTGGCCTTTTGCATTGAAAATACAAAACATGCAAAAGGGCAATAGCATTTGGGAATAAGGAAATTTCATTGAGTTTGATCTTATTGAAAGAATACTACATTTATTTTTGTACCTTCTTGAAGTGGAACCGAATTGCCGTTGTATAGAAACCAGGCTTTATCCTTCAAGTGCAATTTATCATCCGGGTGATCGTACCAAGCCACCAAAGGGCCTTCATTGTACGGGCCTCCATGTTGCAAGTAACCTTTAGTTCGATCAGAATCACCGTGCCCCCAATAAGCCGTTGCAAACAGCATGGCATTGGGGTTATTTGTAAGATCCGCACGCTCTAGGAAAGTATGCGAGGGTTTCGTCTTAATCGTATTTGAGGTTTTAACTAAATGCATAAAAGCCGTCGCCAAAGGGAATCCCGGTACGATGTTATTTTCAATGACCATTACATTAAATCTTGCTCCAACTGGCATTACATACCTGGTATCTTTCGTTTTACCGTCGTAATAGTCCTGAAAACCGTTATTTGAAATATACCATTTCCCGTTTGAGTAGGATGTTACCTGTGAGACATCATTAAAAACGGAGCCTAAGTTTTGGGTTATTAAAAGCATGGCATCTGACTTGCCATTTGTTGCCGGGTGGTCGATGACTGTTCCATTGGGGATACCTGCAACACTCGCTTGCGTGGTAGTATAAGTGAAACAATTCGGGTTATTAGGCGGAGCAATTAGTACATTAAACGTGGTGCCGGGGGCGATTGCCACATTGCCATTTTCATTTACAATTGTCCAGCGATCGCCTTTATACTGAACTGCCACATTCTGGGTGTAGCGTTTGGCACCAGTTGCCCCATTTGCGTTGTAAGTTGGCATAACAAAAATGATGGCTTTCGGATTGCCGTTCAATTTCGGGTGATCGAGTATGGTTGTTTGACCACTGGTATTCGCTGCCGTTGCAACGTGACGGAAGGCCATCTTCTCGCTGCTGCGTGCAGGCGAAATACCGGTATTTCCGGGGGGATTATTTGCAGCAAGCGTTTTTTCTGTTACAGATTGAGACGGAGCAGACGTTTTTTCAGTTACAGGTTGAGACGGAGCAATCGCTTTTTGTGGATCTTTTGCCGCATTATCGGGTTCTATATGAGCAGTAATTTGTTGTTCTTTTTCCGGTTGCCCTTGTTGATTTATGATATACCATCCCAATAAGCCGATCAAAACAGTTGTGGGCAATCCGATTGCCCATAAAAAGCCAACCGGCCTTCTATCCTTGTTCATGATGAATTCTTCATCCTGAAAACCAGATTCTATTTGCTGTGCTTGTGCCAGCGCCTGTTTTTCATCTCCTGAAAATCTGGCTATTTCCCCTATTACGTTAAGCAAACCGGCATTAACCTTTGCAACACTTTGTTGCACTTCCGCGCGTGTTGCCACACCGGTTGCAAAATCTCGTTCTGCCTGCGACAATCCTGCCTGAAGCAACAATACTTGGTCATGTAAATGCGGCATCTGTGCCGGCAGAAAATCATATAAGATTGCCAAAACCAATTTAGTACGGTTGGCTGCCACAAATGATCGGAGTATTTTTGCAAAATGCTGCATATCTGAAATTTATATGTTGCAAAGATGATATGTTTCGATGAAAAAACATTCATGCCTTAAGTAAATGTATCGAAACCCGATACATACGGCCCGTTCATTAATGGGTTTTGCTTGTCATATACCCTATAGCCCAATGTCATTGACTTAAGTTTTTTGAAAGCCCCAAAGGGGCGTAATCATTAGAATTGGGCAACGCCCAATTTGAACAAAATGGCGGAACCAAACGCGGTGTAGCATGATATCGCCCTTTCAGGGCTTGGATTTCACGCTGCCTTGAATCACAGGGCGTTACCCTGTGTTATTGATTTCGCCCTTTCAGGGCTACGGAAAACCTTAAGTCAATGACATTGCCCTATAGCCTTGTTGATTCATTCATTTGAAATTCCACCCTCTTCAAGCAAATCCGTATAAAAATTATAAATTTCCCCTAAACGTATCTTATTCATTTCCAATTTTTTGGCTGAACGCTCAAAATTTTTTTCATTCGGCGATCCATATAATGACAACAATTGCTTTTGATATGCTACCCATAATTTTTGCGATCGAATATATGTTTTGCGATATTTTTTATACCAGCATTTTCGCATCAAGGCATCATATTTATCTATCAATTCCGCATACCGGGCAGCAGAATACTCATAAACGGAGATACAATATGTCATATTCATATTCTCCCAATCATTTAATAAATTACATTTAGTACGATTTATGCGAAATGTATCCCGATGGAATTCCATTTCGTCATTTTCTATTGGATTCTGACCGCCCATCCAGTTTTGCTCTTCGGCAAGCAATTCAATGTCTATGCTTGCGTTTATTTGCGCAATTCGCTGAGGATCAATAACATGCTGGCCTTTTGCATTGAAACTACAAAACAGGCAAAGAGGCAATAGCATTTGGGAATAAGGAAATTTCATAAGACTTGAGTTTATTGAAAAATGTTTCACGGTTTTAAACAGCGATTTTACGGTTTTCGTTCCATAAGTTTATGAAGGATTTTTCAGTTATGTTGCGGGAACAGAGCCGCCGCCGATAAAAGGATACCTCGTGAAAGTAGGTTTAACGATCGGTTCCAAAAATAAAGTGCAAGCCGACCCCGCCGCCACGGAAAGCCAACTTGCACTTCGAAAACAATGGATCGGGTTGTAACGCCCGATTTCAAAATAGCAAGCGCAATTAAAATCTTATCCCTTGTTCGCTTTCGTACAAAAAATGTCCGAAAGTGAACACATAATAATATTTTAAAAATATATAAACAAAACACAATTAATTATTTTTCAAATTGGCACAAATCATGCCCTAGTTACCACACCGTCTCCCGTCAACCGTCTCCCATCTCCCGTCCACCGTCTCCCGCTCCTTCCATGTTCAATCTAAAAATCGCCCTGCGCCAACTCCGCCAACAACGCGCCTACAGCCTAATCAACATGCTCGGCCTGGGAATTTCTGTTGGGTGCTGCATCCTGATTTTCTTATTTGTACATGCACAATTGAGCGTCGATACTTTTCACAAAAATGCCGATCGTATCGGTCGTATCGTTACGGACCTGAACATGGAAGGGATGCGGCAGATAAGCGGTGTCCCCTACCCGATGGCAGATGCTATACGCAGTGAAATTTCAATGGTAGAAAAAGCAGCCATGACGGATGAATGTGGCGATGTGCTTATAGAAATCGAAAACCAGCAGGGTAGTAATCCGTTGAAATACAAAGAATTGAATGGCGTGGCATTTACAGAACCGGAGCTGTTTAATATTTTGGATTTTCCGCTATTGAGCGGCGACCCGGCGGATTTACAGGAACCGAATAAGGCGTTTTTAACAGAAAAAACAGCGATCAAATACTTTGGAAACGCCAATGTAATCGGACGGAGTTTTAAAGCTTTTAATGAAATAGAAATTCAAATTGTCGGTGTACTGCGCGATATGCCGGCAAATACGGATTATGGGCACAACATTTTTATGTCCTGGGCGACCTTGAAAAATCGTCCAGAAAAAAATGACCTGACCTCCTGGGGTGGTATCAGAGGCGGTACCCATTGTTTTGCGCTGTTCGCGAAAGGGCACACAATCCATGACTTACAAGCAGCATTATCGGCCGTTTCAAAACGCCATAACCACCCTGAACGGCCCGATTTGTTTGATTACAAAGCATTTTCGCTACCGGCGTTGCATTTTGACACCCGTTATGGCGGCGCTTTTGAAATGCGCTACATCTGGGCCTTATGTTTGATTGCGGTATTTCTATTGGTTACAGCCGCTTTCAATTTTATTAATATGGCTACGGCTCAAGCGCTTACACGCGTGCGGGAAGTCGGCATTCGCAAATCAATGGGCGGTAGTAAATCTCAATTATTTGGGCAATTTATGCTTGAAACAAGCCTGATTATGGTTGCTGCGGGCCTGATTGGAATGGTGACAGCCCTTGTATTTCTACCATACCTGAACCAATGGACTAAGCAAAACCTGGAATTTAAACTGCTTGACCCGGTTTTAATCGGTTTTTTGTTGGGCCTTGGTGTTGTATTAACCCTGCTTTCCGGTGCTTATCCCGGATTTGTGATGGCCCGTTTTAAGTTGGTACAATCGCTCAAGGGCATAGTGGACGCTGGCCCGACAAGCGCTTTCTCCTTGCGCAAAACCCTGGTGGTCGGTCAATTCGTGATCTCACAGCTGTTGATTGTTGGGGCCATTGTTGTCACGCTCCAGTTAAAATACGCCCGTGATTCCGATTGGGGTTTCCGACAAGCATCTATGGTAACAATTCCAGTACCAGAACCTGGGAAAGCAGATCTGTTGCGACAACAACTCAGCGAAATTCCCGGTATTCAGGGAATCAGCTTGTGTAATGCAGCCCCGGCGACTGATAAAAACAACCGCACCGGAATGCAGTTTGACCATCGTCCAAAAGAGGAATCTTGGTTGGTCAATTACAAAACAGCCGATGTGCATTATCTCGAAACATTCGGGCTTACCTTAGTATACGGGCGTAATTTTACAAGCAATGATTCAATCCACGAATTCCTTGTAAATGAAACACTTGTAAAAAAACTAAACCTCGCGGCGCCCGAAGAAATCCTGGGAAAAGAACTCAATATAGGCGGTACAAAAGGCCAGGTTGTCGGCGTGCTGCGCGACTTTCACCATGAATCCTTCCAAACAGCCATTCCGCCAATTAGCATTCAACAGGATGCCGCCCATTACAACATTTGTGCCCTGCATTTGCAACCCGGCAACCCGGAAGCGGCGCTTAAAGCGGTGGAACGGGTTTGGAACGGAATTTTCCCGGCCGATTTTTATGAGCAACAATTTCTGGATGCACAATTGGCGGCTTTTTATGAAACCGAACTCCTGATGATGCGCTTGGTCGGGTTATTTGCCGCCATTGCCGTATTTGTCGGCTGCCTCGGGCTTTACGGTTTGGCTGCGTTTATGATTAACCGCAAAACCAAAGAAATCGGTATCCGTAAAACCCTCGGCGCCACAACATCTGAGATTCTCCTGATTTTCGGCAAGGAATACTTCCGCCTGATCCTGATTGCGTTTGCGCTTGCTACTCCATTGTCTTACAAGGCGATGGAATATTGGTTACGGCAATACGCATACCACATTGAACCTGGCGTAGGCGTTTTTGGAATGGCCTTATCTGCAATTTGTCTGGTTGTACTGATGACCGTCGGGATTCAAAGCTTGCGCGCGGCTACTGCAAATCCGGTTAATTCCTTGCGCAATAGTCAATAAGTAACGATAATCAGTGTTTGTTTTTTGTTTTGCGGCTTATCAAGCCCCTTTGTGCTTTCGGTCAATCAGGTAATAAATCAGCAGCGCTAACCAAGGCAATGCAAAATTATCAAATATTCCAATAAGGCTCTTTCATTATGAGCACTTGATCACCCGAACCGATTATGCCTGTGGTTTGTCGAAATTAAACAACCAGTTCACACCGAATTTATCAATCAGCATACCGAAGCGGGCGCCCCAGAAAGTATCTTCTAAAGGCATTGTGACATTAGCGTCGACTGCCAATTTTTCAAAAACAGCCGTTTGTTCTGCTTCGGATTCAAAATCGAGGCTGAGTGAGACCTGATTTCCGCTTTTGACCGGGTCTCCAGGTTGTGCATCACTAAACATCATTACGATATTGCTAAATGCAAGTCGCGCGTGCATGATCCGGTCTTTATTGGCATCTTCAACCGGCATCGGGGCGTCCGAATAACGTTGTAAAAATTCGATTTGACCAGCCAGCGCAACTGTGTAAAAGCCCAGGGCTTCTTCACAGTTGCCGTTAAAGACAAGGTAAACATTAAGTTGTTTCATAGCTTAATTCATTAGGTAGTTGAAAGTCAAGGTTTTGATTGGTCCATGAAGCAATTGCGCGACACAAAGATACAAATTGTTTTATTTAAAAAAATATTTTCAAACATTTTTAAAAAAATATTGCCCAGAATACCAATCGTGTGCAGATTGTTTGGGTGCCATTTTTTTACATTTCGTCAGAAACGTAGCCCACTTTTATAAAAATTTTGTTGGTTCTTATTTTTTCGGCAAGGTTTTCGTATAGGTGCTAACATCCTACCAATAATCACCGATTTGCTCCCATTTTCACAATTTTTAATCATCAATCATAATCACACATGCGTTTTTTAATGATTCCATGCTATCTCGGCCTGCTTTTTTTATCCCAAACGCTGAGCGCAAAATCCAGCATTACCCCACCTGAAATCAGCCTTAACAATCTTGTTCATGTTTCTTGTTTCGGATTAAAAGACGGCGCAATTTCTGTGTCGGTTTCAAACGGCGCCCCGCCCTATTCTTTCGTCTGGAGCAACGGCGAGGCCACACCAGATATAAAGGATCTGGCAGCCGGTGTGTACACTTGCACCGTAACCGACCAAAACGGCGCACAAGCAATCCTGGCGGATATTACGGTCAAAGAACCGCCGGTTTTACAGGCATTTGTTGATTCAATCCACAATATTGATTGTATTTACAATGTCGGATACCTGCGTATTAAAGCCTCTGGCGGCGTACTGCCATACAGCTATCTCTGGAACAACGGCTCGACGGGAGCAAGCAATAACCAACTTCCGGAAGGTACGTACACCGTAACGGTTACGGATGGAAACGGTTGTAGCGCCGCAACAAACGGAACCATTATAAAAGACACAAACGCCCCCTTGGCAAATGCCGGCCCTGACGTCAACATTTTTTGTAGTAATTCGATGACGACCTTGAGCGGTTCCGGCTCATCTGGCCCTAATTATCAATATTTGTGGACCACTTCCAATGGCGGTATGATTCAGTCGGGCGGAACAACGCTCAGCCCGGTCATCAGCCGAACAGGAACCTATACCTTAAAAGTAACAAATCTCATAAATGGTTGTAACACAACGGATGCTGCTGTTGTCACATCTACCTACATCGCGCCAAATACGACGGCTACCGGCGGCATTATTACCTGCGCACAACCAACCGTAACCCTGCATTCCTCTTATACAACATCAAACACGATATTTAATGGCTGGGGCGGCCCCGGCGGTTATTTTTCCACCCAGCACAATCCAACCGTCAGCGCAACAGGTTCTTATTATTTTTCGGTGCTGGACACCATCACAACCTGTTCTTCACAGGCGACAACTGTAGTGACTTCCGATTTGCTGAAACCTACCGCATTGGCAACAGGCGGCGGCACCCTGACATGCATCGTTACTTCGCTTACCCTGCAAGGTTCAGGAACACCGCTGAATATCAGTTTTGCCTGGTCCGGGCCAGGCGGATATAGTTCCGCCCAGCAAAATCCGGTTGTCACAGGCGCCGGTGTTTATACGCTTACGGTAACAAACCCTGGGAATGGATGCACCGCTTCGGCAAGCCAAAGCGTTTTAAACAACACGACGGCGCCGACTTCTACCGTAACGGTAAGCAATGTAATAACTTGTCTGGCTCCCGCAGCAATGATCAATTGCAATACCAGTCCCGCAGGTTGTACCTTCAATTGGTCTGGCCCTGGAAACTATAGTTCTACCCAGCAAAGCCCGACGGTACTAAATCCGGGCGTCTATACCGCTATCATTAGAAACCCTGCAAATGGTTGTACCTCAACGGCTTCTGCAACTGTTTTGGCCAACAACGCAGGCCCGGTCGTCACCACAACCGGCGGCGCGCTCAGTTGCGCGGTCACGTCTACCATGATTAGCGCATCCAGCAATGTCTCCAATGCAAGTTATACCTGGACTGGGCCAAACTTCTTTTCCAATGTGCGCAACCCTACGGTTACGCTCACCGGAACTTATACAGTTACCGCTACAAACCCTGGTAACGGTTGCAGTACAAGCGCGACGGCCTTTGTAAGCCTGAATTCAACACAGCCAAATGTTTCGGCCACCGGCGCTTTGGTCAATTGCAATACGCCAAACCCAAAAATCATTGCCAGTTCAACAACCCAAGGCGCAACATTTCTTTGGAACGGCCCAAATAACTTTAGTTCTAATATTCCAAACCCGAACGTAACAGCTGGAGGTACTTATACCGTAACAGCCACCAACCCCGCAAATGGCTGTACACGATCAACGAGCATTTATGTGACGGAAGATTTGACGCCGCCCTTTGTGTACGCGGGCGATGACCGTTCGTTGAATTGTTATTTCACCAGCATCGTTACCAACCCGATCGGCATCCCAACAGGCCCGAACTACAGTTACTTGTGGACTACCTCTGACGGCAACATCGTAAGCGGCGCCACAACCATCAATGCGCGCCTTGACCTTGCCGGCACCTATACGTTTAAGGTAAAAAACGCTTCGAACGGTTGTTCCGCAATAGATAGCATGGTATTGCGCCAATCACCGCCCGTTACGGCAACAATTACCCAACAATCGCCCATTTCCTGCAACGGTGGCAGCAATGCCGTTTTAAAGATTACGCCCGGCGGCGGGAATGAAAACTATACATATACCTGGTCAACCGGCGCACAAACGACTACCATCAGCAATGTGGGCGCTGGCACCTACACCGTGGCTGTAATAGATGGAGAAGGCTGTAGTGCCACAGGTTCTTTTAACGTAGCACAACCGCCTGTTGTTCAAGCAGTTGTAAACACAACGCCTCAAACCATGCAAGGCGCGAACAACGGAAGCGCAACCGTGATTCCTTCAGGCGGTACGCCCGGCTACACGGTAAAATGGAACAATAACAGTACATTATTAAATATTGCCAACCTGGCGCCCGGCAATTACACCGTCACTGTTACCGATTCAAAAGGCTGTACTTTTGCCAAAACAGGTACGGTAAATGCCGTGAATTGCACCATTACCGGCAGCATTGCGCCAACCAACCTGAACTGCGCCGGTGTGAACAACGGGGCAGCAACGCTTTCGGTAAGCGGTGCGGCAAATCCAACAACTTATCTTTGGTCAAACGGCGCAACCACCAGTACCATATCCAACCTGCCAAGCGGCAATTATTCGGTAACCGCCACCGATGCACAAGGTTGCCCGCTTGTACTTTCAACCCAAATCAGCAGCCCGCAACCCCTTAGCCTTGCTGTTTCAAACCAAACCGATGTCGCCTGTAACAATGCGCAAACCGGATCTGCTACCCTGAGTGTATCCGGCGGCACCGCGCCATTTACCTACAAATGGTCAAATAACCAAAACAGCGCAACTGCTTCCAACCTTGGATTGGGCGCCTTTACCTGTACCGTAACGGATTCAAAATCTTGTACTTTAAGCAAATCCGTCACAATCGTTGCAACTGACCATAATGCCCCGCAGTTGTCGTTGAAAAACGCCTCGGTGTCGCTTAACGCAAACGGCACGGCCACCGTTACCCCTGCCATGTTCGATCAAGGCAGCACCGACCTGGAATGCAGCATCGTGAGCTGGACGGTGAACCCTACAACTTTTGATTGTTCACAAATCGGTACGCGCACCGTCACTATTACGGCCACCGACTTAAACGGCAACACGGCAACCGGTACGGCAACAGTGCAGGTTTCTGATGATATTGCGCCGACCCTTGTTTGCCCGACCAATAAATCGGCCACAGGTTGCGCACCGGTCGTGACCTTTAATGCGCCACAAATTCAAGACAATTGCAGTGCAACAGGAACGCCTGTATTAAGCACCGGACTACCAAGCGGCTCCTCGTTCCCGGTTGGCGTAACCAATCAAATGTTTACCTACACCGACGCCGGCGGCAATTCGGCAACTTGCACTTTTACCGTCACAGTTACGCCTTCCATCAGTCTTACAGCAACAGGAAATGCAACGACCTGT
>JBAXTB010000012.1:0-36612 GCA_037130425.1 Bacteroidota bacterium | reverse complement strand
ACCCGGCGGAGTATTCCAAGGACAATGTGCCCTACAAACCGGGTCAGTTTTTGTCGATTTCCTTGGACGGCATCGCGGAAGGCGACTACACGATGGTGTACGGTTTTCCCGGCCGCACGGATGAATACCTGAGCGCTGCCGGGGTACAACAGGCCGGTGAGGTGCTCGATCCCGCGCGCGTGGGCGTACGCGACCGCGCGCTCAAAACGATGGACGGTTTTATGCGCCAAGACAAGGGCATCAAGATTGCATACATCGCCAAATACGCCTCGGTGGCCAATGGCTGGAAAAAATGGCTGGGCGAAATGCAGGGGCTGAAAACCTACAAAGCGCTGGATAAAAAGCAGGCTTATGAGGCGGAATTTACCAAGCGCATTGAAAATAACCCGGATTGGAAATACAAATACGGCAATTTGCTGCCGCGCCTGAATCAACTGTACAAGGAACAGGAGCCTTACGCCTTAGCCCGCGATTACTATTTTGAATCCTGCGTGCGCAACAACGAACTGCTGGGCACGGTGGCGGGTATGAATAGTTGGATTGAGATGTTTGATAAAAACGGGGAAACGTTTTTTGCAAGCAAAATGCCGGACGCCACCAAGGGTTTGGACGCGTTTTACAAGGATTATTACCCGCAAGTCGATCAGGCGGTGTTCGCCGGTTTGTTGGAATTGTACGCAAACAATGTGAAGGATGAATGGGGTGGGGGATACGCAAAATCGGAGGCGGCGAAGTACGGGGGATATGTAGGTTGGGCGGAGTATATTTTTAAAAACAGCGTGTTCCCAAGTCAGACGAAAATGAAGGCGTTGCTGGCGGAAAAACCGGCGACGATTGCGAAGACCTTGAAAGCGGACCCGGCATACCTGTGCTGGAAAACGGTTTACGATGCGTACGCGGCCAATATCCAGCCAAAAATTCAGGAATACAGCGCGAACATCAACCTGCTGCAACGCCAGTACATGGCCGCGCAAATGGTAGTGTTCAAGGACAAACGCTTTTTCCCGGACGCCAACAGCACGCTGCGCCTTACCTACGGCCAAGTGCATAGTTACGAACCGCGCGACGCCGTGAAATACGAATACCAGACTTACTTGGACGGCGTGATGCAAAAATACATCCCCGGCGATTACGAATTTGATGTGCCAAAACGCTTGATAGACCTGTATAAATCAAAGGATTATGGCCAATATGCCGATGCGAGTGGCCGGGTTCCGGTGGCGTTTATCGGCACCAACCATACAACGGGGGGTAACTCCGGCAGTCCGGCCATGGACGCGCGGGGTAACCTGATCGGGCTGAACTTTGACCGGGTTTGGGAAGGCACCATGAGCGATTTGAACTATGACCCGGCGATTTGCCGCAACATTATGGTGGATATTCGTTACGTGTTGTTTATTGTGGATAAATACGCTGGCGCGACGAATTTGATTGATGAAATGAAATTGGTGAAAGGTAAATCCAAACGTAAACGCAATTAAATGGAACACAAGGATTTAAGTGATATTTTAACCCACCTCGGCGAGGATCGGGCGGATTATTTTAACGCGGTGTCGCCGCCGGTGATGCAGTCGAGCAACTTTGTGTTTCCCGATTTGAAGGCGTTTCGGGAGGTGTTTGCCGATGAATTGCAGCATCACGTGTACACGCGCGGGAACAACCCGACGGTGGCTATTTTGCGCAAAAAATTAGCGGCGCTTGAGGGCACGGAAGACTGTTTAGTGTTTTCCAGCGGCGCCGGGGCGATTGCGGCGGCCGTGATCGGGAACGTGGGCGCGGGCGACCATGTGGTGTGCCAGCAGGCGCCGTATTCGTGGACGACGGCTTTGTTGAAGAAGTTTCTGGCGCGTTTTGGCGTGGAACACACGTTTGTGGATGGGACCGACATTACGGCCATTGAAGCGGCAATTAAACCGAATACGAAGGTCTTGTTTTTGGAAAGTCCGAATACGCTGACGTATGAGTGCCAGGATTTGGCGGCTTGTGCAGAATTGGCGCGGAAACACAATTTGGTTACGATTATTGACAATTCCTATTCCTCGCCGATTTACCAGAATCCGGCGGCGTTTGGGATTGATATAGTGGTGCATTCGGGTACTAAGTATATCAACGGGCACTCGGATGTGGTGGTGGGTGTGTTGTGCGGCTCGGCGGCGATGGTGAAAAAGATCTTTGAATCGGAGTTGATGACTTTGGGTGGGATCTTGGGTCCACATGATGCGGCCTTGGTTATCAGGGGATTACGCACCTTGCCTTTGCGGGTGCAGCGCAGCAATGACAGCGCCCAGGCTTTGATAAAACGCTTGGATGGGCACCCGAAAGTGGAAAAAATCTGGTATCCGTTTCACCATGATTTTCCACAATTAGCATTGGCCAAACGGCAGATGCGCGGCTGCGGCGGCTTGTTTTCGGTGCAATTTAAAACGGATGAACCGGAGAAAATGGAGGCATTTGTACACCGTTTGGAGCGCTTTTTGATGGCGGTTTCCTGGGGCGGGCATGAATCGTTGATGATGCCGACGATCGGGTTTTACAATATTCCCGGACGGGTTAATCCGCCGCTGCCCTGGACTTTTGTGCGGTTTTATATCGGTTTGGAAGACCCTGATTGGTTGTGGGAGGATTTGGAACGGGCAATACAGATATTGTAACAAATGAAAACGATCTGTTCGGATACTCGCAATGCCGTTGAACGCAGCGTGAGCAAACATCTATCATCTTGTAACCGCCGGTTTTAACCGGTGGGATTATGCCTTTCCTGAATCACATCTACCTTCTTTACAAAACATCCGCATCCACATATATTTTAGATGTTGATGTTTTGCAAAGAAGATAGATGGCAGAGTGAGGTATTTAGCCCCTCGTTGAAACGAGGGGTTACAAGATGATAGATGTTTACCCACACTATATTCGGCGGTATCAGGTTTTTTCGGATGAAACATATTAACGGCCAAATACCCCAACTAAATAAGGACTAAACTCAACAATTTTCGCACTCCAACGTTTTTTGTGTACATGAATCATCTTGAACTACCCTCTTTCTCCGATAACGGCTATATAAACGCCGTGGTTGAAATCCCGGCCGGGACCAACCATAAATATGAATACAATAAACAACTCCTTCAATTTCAACAAGATACACGGAATGGCGCGCCGCGCATGGTGGAGTTTTTGCCCTATCCGGTGAACTACGGTTTTGTGCCTTCTACCCGCATGGATAAAGACCGGGGCGGCGACGGCGATCCGCTGGATATGTTGGTGATTGCCGAACATATCCCAACCGGTACCGTGTTGGAAGTGCGGCCCATTGGCTTGTTGATGCTCAAGGATTTAGGCGAATTGGATCATAAAGTGTTGGCCATTCCGCTTGATCCGGCAAAACGCATTATTCGGGCGACGAACTGGGTGGAGTTTCAACAGGATTACAGCGCTATCCGCCACATTCTGGAATTGTTCTTTTTATACTACGACGGACTTGGAACCATGACCCTGATGGGCTGGGGCGACGAAAAGGCTGCCATAGAAGAAGTCCAGAAATGGCGTTTTTAAACCATCGAATGCAACATGTCCAAATTTATAAGTCCTCAGTTTCCTTGCCATACGATCCTGCGACATCTGAATTCTACCATGAGCAAACCTGTTAGTGCCAATTTACCTGAGACTTTGAAAACAGAGGCTGTTCCGGAGGATCAGTCGGTTGCCCGCTCGGTTCATTATAGTTTGTTCCGCACAGTGGAGGCCGCCGGTAAAGATTGGGATTTGGCAGCGCCGGCCAATGACTTGTTTATGCAACGTCGGTATTTGGGCATTCTGGAGCAAAACCCGCCTGAAGGTATGCGATTTGGATACCTCGTTTTTTATACCGGGCATGACCCCATCGGGGTAGCGATTATCCAGATTAAGAATTTCAGGGGCGACGCTAATATTCAAGAATTAAATGCAGCAGATAAGGAAACCAACTTTTTTGACGGTATTTCCAAATGGATGAAACGCGGCGTGGCGGGTTTTTTGACGGCAGATATTCTGATTTGCGGCAATTTGTTGCTTACCGGCCCGCACGCATTTTACTTTGATCCGCAAAAAATCAGCCACGAGCAGGCCTTGCTGGAACTTGAAAAATCGCTTAAAGGCGCGATCAAACAATTAGAACAAAAACCGGTGAAAATTCCGGTTATTTTGTTTAAAGATATACAGCCGGAAGACCAAACGAGCGCCAAAACCCTGAAAAAAAAGAGTTTTGTTGAATTCCAGATTCAACCGAATATGGTTATGCCGCTTCCGTATCGCAATTTTGATGCATATTTAGGGGC
This sequence comes from Bacteroidota bacterium, assembly GCA_037130425.1. Classification (GTDB taxonomy): domain Bacteria; phylum Bacteroidota; class Bacteroidia; order Chitinophagales; family Saprospiraceae; genus M3007. Next base: position 32,302 of record JBAXTB010000012.1, on the reverse strand, counting down.
TATGTCGACCAAATACCGAACGCGGGCAAAGCGGGCCTTTAAAAAGGCAGAAGGCATTCGGAAACACGAAATGTCTTTGTCAGATATTCAGCAGGAATTGCCGCGTATTTATCAATTATACAAGGACATTGCCAATAATGCCGGATTTAATATGTTAGACTTGAATAAAGACTACCTGTTGGCGCTTAAACGTGATTTTGCGGATCATTACCGCATGGTGGGTTATTATATAGATGATAAATTAGTCGCTTTTTATACGACCATCCGCAATCACCACGAATTAGAAGCGCATTTCCTCGGCTACGACAAACTAATGAACCATGAGTATCAGTTGTACCTGAATATCTTGTACGATATTATCAGAACCGGTATCGAAGGGGAAGCCTCCGAAATCGTTTTTGCTCGAACTGCCTTGGAAATCAAAAGCTCTGTCGGTGCAGTTGCCCATGATCTGAATTGTTATGTGCGGTACGAAAATCGTATCATAAATCATTTGACCCGCCCCTTGCTTGAATATCTGAAGCCGGTGGAAGAGTGGCTGCCGCGACATCCTTTTAAGGAATAACGAATATCGAACAGACGAATATCGAACGGGGGCGTTGCGCTTGGTATCTGGGGATACCGGATGCAAGGCCCCTGTTCGATATTTATCTGTTCAATACCTATGCTGGCGCAAGGTTCCAACCTTGTGACTTATATCTGTCGGGTTGAACCCGACGGATCGGAGACACAAGGTTGGAACCTTGCGCCAGCGAAGTTGCGCTTGGTATCTGGGGATACCAGATGTAAGGCCCCCGATCAATTTTAGGATGTTACCTGCGCCATATTTTATTGGATGGCGGAATTTATTCCGCCTAAATAAATATGTTAAGTGTTGATAAACAAATATTTGTGTTTGTTTCTTGCAGGCGGAATAAATTCCGCCCTCCACTTAAACGCTTAAAAACAAACGGGGCCCTTGCGCCCGGCACCCTAAAATGCCAAACCGCAACGCCCCCGTTCGATATTCATCTGTTCGATATTCGTTATTCGATATTCACCTATGCTGGCGCAAGGTTGGAACCTTGCGCCAGCGAAGTTGCGCTTTGTATCTGGGGATACCAGATGTAAGGCCCCCGATCAATTTTAGGATGTTACCTGCGCCATATTTTATTGGATGGCGGAATTTATTCCGCCTAAATAAATATGTTAAGTGTTGATAAACAAATATTTGTGTTTGTTTCTTGCAGGCGGAATAAATTCCGCCCTCCACTTAAACGCTTAAAAACAAACGGGGCCCTTGCGCCCGGCACCCTAAAATGCCAAACCGCAACGCCCCCGTTCGATATTCATCTGTTCGATATTCGTTATTCGATATTCCCCTATTCGATATTCAATACGCCCATTTCAAATACAGCGCGCCCCACGTAAACCCGCCACCGAAGGCCGTAAGCACAATATTATCCCCTTTTTTGAATTGATTTTCGTAATCCCACATACAAAGGGGTAGGGTAGCGGCGGTGGTGTTGCCGTATTTCTCGATGTTGATGGTCACTTTTTCGATCGGGAAATCTAAGTGTTCGGCGACGGAAGTGATGATGCGCATGTTGGCTTGGTGCGGAATGAGCCAATTTACATCCTCCGTAGTCATTTTATTGCGGCGGATCACTTCTTCTACCGTGCTGGTCATGCCCTTTACGGCGTGCATAAACACCCGTTTGCCGTCTTGGTAAGCGAAGTGTTCGCGGTTGTCAACCGTTTCGTGGCTGGCTGGACGCAAAGAACCGCCGGCTTTCATGTGCAGCACGTGACGGCCCGACCCGTCGCCGCGAAGCACGAAATCCTGGATACCCGTGCCGTCCTTGCGGGCTTCGAGCAGAACAGCGCCGGCGCCGTCGCCGAAAATGACGCAAGTATTGCGGTCAGTATAATCAACGATGGACGACATCATGTCGGAGCCGATGACCATTACTTTGTTGTACATTTCTGTTTGTACAAATTGAGCGCCGGTGGCAAGGGCAAACAAAAAGCCGGAGCAAGCGGCGTTGATGTCATAACCAAACGCATTTTTAGCGCCGATTTTGTCGCAAACCGTGTTGGCAGTATCGGGAAAAACCATATCGGCGGTTACGGTGGCGACAATAATCAGGTCGATTTCACCCGGTTTAGTACCGGTTTTTTCCAACAAACCTTTGGCTGCCTCGGCGCACATATCGCTGGTAGCCCAACCTGGGGTACGCAGAATTCGTCGTTCTTTGATACCGGTTCTGCTGGTGATCCATTCATCGTTGGTCTCCACCATTTTTTCGAGGTCGAAATTTGTCAGACGGTCTTCAGGCACCCAGCCGTGAACGCCGGTGATCGCAGCGCGCGTTTTTCCCATGTTATTTAGGTTAATTTTAAATCAATTCGGGCAAAGGTAGTGAACGGGTAGAAAAAAAGTGCCGCTGATCGCAATCTGCATAAAAATCTCTGGCGCAGGTTGCATAAGTTTGCTGCATGAAATCGTTTTTTTCGCTTGTCAAATTCAGCCACACCATTTTTGCCCTGCCTTTTGCCCTGACCGGTTTTTCCATTGCGGTCGCAGAAAATGGCGGTGTAATGCCTTGGTCTACTTTGGGACTGGTATTGTTGTGCATGGTGTTTGCCCGCAACGCGGCTATGGGATACAACCGCTACTTAGATCGCGACATTGACGCGGCCAACCCGCGCACGCGTATGCGGGAGATTCCGGCCGGCGTTATTTCGCCAAGGGCTGCTGCTATATTTGTGATGATCAATGTGTTATTATTTGTAGCGACGACCTGGTTTATCAACCTGCTTTGTTTTTGTTTGTCGCCGGTGGCTTTGGTGGTGGTGTTGGGCTATAGTTATACCAAACGTTTTACCTGGTTATGCCACGTTGTGTTGGGTTTAGGCTTGTCGTTGGCCCCGGTGGGCGCTTATTTGGCTGTAACGGGTCATTTTGCTTTGTTACCGGTTTTGTTGGGCGTAGCCGTACTGACCTGGGTATCGGGTTTTGACGTTATTTATGCCTTACAGGATGAGGAATTTGACCAAAGCAAACAGTTGTATTCAATGCCGGCTTTTTTCGGAAAAAGCAAGGCGTTGCGGATTTCTGAAGGCTTGCACCTGGTAACGGCGCTCGTTATGGTTGGCGTAGGCGTATTGCTGCACCAGGATTTGCGGGTGGCGGGCTGGTTAGCGTGGTTGGCGACGGCTGTATTTTTAGGGCTGTTGTTTTTTCAACATACCTTGGTAAAACCGGATAACCTGAGCAAAGTAAACCTTGCGTTTTTTACCACAAACGGCATTGCAAGCCTGATTTTTGGCACGCTGACCATCCTTGATTTGCTGATTTTTTAATTTCAGCCGTAAAAACAAACATGAATACTTGTATAATCCGTTGGTACTCAGGTATTTTACTCCTGTCCTTACCCGCTTTTTTAGGTGCTCAAAACATTCAGGCGTTGACCAACCGGGCCAACCGGCGTTTGAATGAAGGGAAGTTGGAAGAGGCCGCTATTCTGTATGAAAAAGCGGGCCGATTACAAGGTGGAAAATCGGATCAGATGCTAAATGCCGCTGAATGTTATCAGCGATTGCGCAATTATGAAAAATCGGCTGATTGTTACAGAAGCGTACAATCTTCTTTTAATCCGACCTCTTTGACCGGTTTACAGTATGCCCGCGCCTTAAAACAAAGTGGCAAATACGCGGAGGCAACAGAGGCTTTTAAGGAATTTGCCCGCAATTATACCGGGGAATTGAAGGCGCAAATCATACCGGTAGTTCAAACAGAAATAAAAGGTTGCGCGCTTGCACAGGAAATCAAATTGCCTGTTGATTCAGCCGCTGCCGCACAGTTGCCGAAGGTTGTTTTGTTACCGCCTGCCATTAATTCCAAAAGCAACGAAATCGCGCCGATTCCATTCTCCGACAAGATTTTATACTTTGCCGTACTCGGTTCAAAAAACGCTACGTTCATGCGTTCGGTGAAGAAAGACAATGTCTGGCAGGCCGCCGAAAAAGCAGGCGGATTACCGGATGCCTTATCCAAACATTTCGGAAATGGCTCTTTTTCACCTGACGGAAAACGCTTTTTTTGCAGCCAGTGTACTGATGAAAAAGCGCGTAAAAAAGGCAGACAATCTACGGCTCCTGTTGTTTGCGCTTTATATGTGTTGCATTTCAGTGATGCCGGTTGGTCGACGCCGGAACGATTGCCGGATTATATTAATTTGTCTGGCAGTACCTCCATGCACCCATTTGTGACGCAACAAAATGGCAAAGAAATCTTGTTTTTTGTGAGTGATCGTCCGGGAGGTATCGGGGGGCTGGATTTGTACAGAAGTGAGCGGTTGCTGTCGACAGAGCAGATGGATTTTTCGCTGCCGCAGAATTTAGGGCCGCAGGTGAACACTTGGGGCGATGAATTAAGCCCGTTTTTTGATACCTACAGTGAAACGCTCTGGTTCAGCAGCAACGGCCATGTTTCGCTTGGCGGTCTTGATATTTTTTCCTGTAATTGGGAGGATCATGTCTGGACGAAGCCTGAAAACGCAGGCGTACCTTTGAATTCTCCAGCCGATGATTTGTTTTACATTTCCAAAAAAAACGGCCGCAGCGCTTATTTTGTGTCCAATCGGATGCTTGAAAGCCAAAAAACTGATACCTTCGAACAAGATATTTTTGAATACTATCCCAATTCAGGTAAAAGCCGTTGATTTAGAGCGCCTTACGTTGCATGTCAAGCCTTCCGATTCGCCAGATTTTAATTTTGATGCGCCCCGAACACTGGGTGAAAAATCTGTTTTTGTTTATTCCGGCCTTTTTCGCCGCCAAGTTATTTGATCCTGTTTTGTTTGAACGGGCCTTGTTAGGCTTTGCCGCTTTTTGCTGCATGGCCTCCGCTGTGTATGTGCTAAATGACATGGTGGATGCCCCGCAGGATCGCAACCACCCGGACAAGTGCAAACGCCCCTTGGCAAGCGGCGCGCTGAACAACCGTCAGGCAATCGTGGTGTTGGTGCTGTTGTTTGCGGCGGGTACGTTTGGCGCCTCACAATTGAATGGAGAAGCGTTGTTTATCACGCTTTTGTATTTTGTCATCAACTTATTCTACTCATTTTCGTTGAAACACATCGCCATCATCGACATTTCGTTGATCGGGGTGGGGTTTTTATTGCGCGTTTTTATGGGTGGCGCTGCAACAGGTGTAGCCGTTTCGCAATGGCTGATTGTGCTGACGTTTTTGCTGGCGCTGATCCTTGGTTTGGCCAAACGACGCGGCGAATATATGCTGGCCATGGACGGCCAACCGTTTAGAAAAGCCCTCGAAGGCTATAATCTGCCTTTTTTGGATGCGGGTATGGTGGTGTGCTCCACGGTGTCTATTGTAGCTTATCTGATGTATTGTTTTTCGCCGGAAGTGACCGGACGGATTGGCAGCGACAAGATTTTTTACACCACTTTTTTTGTGGTCATCGGAATCCTGCGCTATTTGCAATTGACCCTCGTGTACAACAAAACGGAATCGCCTACGCGCGCGCTCTTGCGCGACCTGTTTTTGCAAATCGTGTTACTTGCCTGGATCGGCAGCTTTGCCTGGTTCCTGTATGTGAAAAAAATTATGATGTAATTCGTTAGCGCAGTGACGCGTGTACCTTAACCGGGTTGAACGCTTCCTGAACCGGGGATCCAACCGGGTGTTCGCAACGGAAGTTAAAGCCAAGCAGGTTTGACATGGTTTGCGCAAATTGCTTTTGCCAATGCTGCATCGGCGTTTTCAGTTCGCCTTGTTTTTGCAATTGCGGCGCGGCAAGTGCAAACCAAATTTCATTCGAACCGCTTAATAACCCGTGGTGGTTGCGCCATTGTTTTTCGTTGCCGCGGCCATGATCGGTCGTTATTAAGATCGCCGATTTGCCGCGATAAACCGGATCCTGTTGGATTTGATTCCAAAGATCGGCAAGGCATTGGTCTGCGTAATGGGCGGCGTCGAGGTATTGGCCGTATTTGCCAGCATGTGCGTATTCATCCGTTTCACCCAAACCAATGTACATCACTTTAGGATGATTGGTCTGCAAATATTCCATACCGAACGCCCAAGTCATGGCGTCGGTACGGCAACTTGCTTCAAATGGGTGTTCCTCGGTAAATTGTGCAGCGTTTAAACGCAATTGCGCCGCGCTCACTAAATTTTCTGTGCGACTTTCGTAACCAGCGTTCACGAGCATCCCGGAACGTTTTTCATTCAAAATGTAAGGAAATGCGTCCCAGGAACAAAAAGCGGCCACTTTATTTTCAAAACCAGGGCAGCGATTCAGATACTCAAGCACATTGGTATTCGGGTTCAGTTTTTTATTGTTCGACCAAATATGGCGGTCATCGGCAAATCCGGTAAAGATTTCGTTGTAACCGGGGTAGGAAAACCACATCTGGTTGTCCACATTTACATTGTTTCCGTAATGGCGATTGCCGTAAATCTGACCATTTTCAGCCAAAACAGACCAGAAAAACGGCATCAATTTTTTACGGCGGGCATCCGGTGTTTCAGCCCAATATTTAGCGTTGAAATGCGCAGGATCGTTGGTAATACTTTGGTCATTGAGCAGTGCGCTGTCGGCGCCGGTAAACACTTCCTGCCAACGCAAGCCATCCGTGGTTACTACAAAAAGATATTCAGCATGGGCTTGTTCTGTACGTGCGCGCCGAAAACGGGAGGCGTAATGCTGAACCATGCCGGCGCAATACTGTTGAAGCGGTAGTATTGCGTCATTGGTATCGGCGACAGGATGCGCGCGCATGAATGCTGAGCGGGAAAAAGCCAGGTGTTCGGGTGCGTCGGGGGCAAAAAGAACTGAAATACAAATAAGGGAAAACAGGAAAACAGTAAAAATGTGCTTCATCTTAAGGTGCAGTAATTCCGGCCTTGCATAACGGACAGAACGATTTTTCGTTTTGCTGCACAAAGGTCGCCGTGATATGCCCGTATATTGGAAACTGCTTGTTAATTTAGAATGAAGTTATTGTTAATCAGTAATTTATAAAAGCTGCCTTGTTTTATTTTTTTCACCTACAAATAACATATAAGCCCAAACACCGCCATAAGCTTTGCGCACGACTTTGAATACCGGATGGAAATGCGTTTCTAAATACGGCAGCAAATGGCCGTCCATACGAACGTGATTTTTACCCATCCACCACGTGAAAAAACGGGAAGGCGACTGATGAAAATCAACCACCGCAATTTTTCCGCCTACCGGCAAATCCGCGTACGCGCGCTCGAGGGCCTGTTCCCAACCAGGATTAAACATAGTAAGGGAATAAGCGCACAGCACTACATCAGGCTGTTGTTCAAGTTGGAAGACGCCCGGCGAATATGGTTTTTCAATAAATTGAACACGCTTCGAATAAGGCGCCAGGTTTTTAGCCGCCTGATCCAGCATGTCCCTTGAAACGTCCACGCCGATCAATTTGCATTTTGGAAAACGTGCGGCAAAACGACGCAGGTTGTAACCGGTTCCGCAACCGACTTCCAGCAAGGTTTCTTCGGTATCCGTCGGCCATTGCAGGCGCTTGAGGATTTCGCGGCGACCGAATAAAAACGTCCAGCGGGTAAGATCGTAAATTCGTGCGTGCAGGCGATAATAGCCTTGAATGGTTTCAGCCTGTTCGGTATTGCTCATCTTGTTTTCTATGTTAATCAGGCGATCTTGGCGATAAATGTGCCGGCGTAGGTACCAACCCGGTCATTGGCGTGCGACCAAGCGGCGGCCTCGTGGTCAAAACGAAGGCGCTCAGGCACCCATTTGGGCAAAAAGTCGGGCGTAGAAGCCGCCGAACGCATTAAAATACTAGCGCCTGGCGCGGCATTTTCGAAAATAAGTTTCCATTCCTGTTCCAGCGCCGGATAATTGTGCTCCGCCAGCCAGTCCTGGTGGTCGAGCAGCACAAAATGCGTGTATTGTCCCGGATGCTGCGTCAGAAAATCGCTCAAGGTCATGGAATAGGTCGTAACCCGGTCGATGTTATTTCGAATCGGATTGAAATTTTCCTGGAGCAAATAATTCGGACAAATACCGGGCTGGTATTGTCCGTAAAAATATAATTGCCAAAAGTAATTGTCCTGTACCGGGATGCCTGCAAATACGCGGCGCATACATTGCCGGATATAACCCGCCATACCATCGGAATAGGTGCTTCGGGCGAGTTGTTGTTGGCTTTTCGGTACGCCCAGCATACTTTGTACCGCATGGCGTCCAATAAACCAAGACAGAAATCCCTTGAGAAAGCGCGGTTCTAACTCCTCGTACCATTGTTGTTGCTCCGACAGGGTCTGGGAAGCAAGCATCTGCCGGATCAGGCGTTCGGTTTCAGGCTGGGTTTTTAGCCATTTATTGACTAACCAAGCCACGGTGCCGCTGCTGCCGCGCCAATAAAACGTTTTGCGCAAGCCTTTTCCGGAGAAAAAGTCGCCGATATGGCTGTCCCAAAACTTGCGGGTATAAGGATCTGACATCGTGGGTTTTAACAGATCGCTGTAAAAATCGTGGGCCTCATCAAAAGCGCCGGTACCAAAATAATTGTATAAATCTTGGTGGTCGCCAACTTTGAAGAGCGATTTTTTCAATTGAAGCAATGCATTTTGACGCGGATTTACGTCAATGGCATAAATTGCGGCCGGATGATCGAGCAGATAATCCAAGGCATTGCAACCGGCGCTGGTCAGCATCACGACACGGCTTTCTTCATTGAGATTCAATACTTTCCGGTCGCAGCGCGGATCTTCCCAACAGGTATTATAAACCAAATTGCCGCTATGCACCTTTTTAAAAAACGCTTCTTCGAGTTGATGGCGTGCCGTCATAAGTTCCTGATTAGGAGGTGTTAATTTAAACGGCGCAAAGGAAGTCCAGAATACCCGAATATTCCGTGAAGTTAATGTAAATTTTTAATTAAATTTTCGTTAGGAATGCGCGGCTTTTGCTTCCAAAAACGCCTTAACTTCTGCCAAAGAAGGCAGCAGTCCATCGTTTTCATACACCTCTAATTGTGCGCGCGTGTGCGTGCCATTTAATACCGCCAAATTGAATGCGACATTTGCATTGCGGCCTTCCTGCAAATCCACGGGCGTGTCTCCGATCTTCAAAACTTGTTTTGGATCCTCAATGCCAAATACGGCCATTGCTTTTTGAATCATAAATGGTTGCGGACGACCGGCGGGCACCTCATCGCTGGTGATGGAAAAATCAATAACCGCGTCCGGGCCGCCAATGTGTTCGGCATTGAGGCCGCGATCCCAGCCGAGTTTGTGCAATATAATGTCGGTAACGGTGCGGTAAAAACCTGTATTCAAAGCAATTTTTATGCCTTGCGCGCGCAGCCATTGGAACAGGTCTTCTGCGCCGGGCGTCGGTTCTACCGGATTTTCCTGGTAATATGTTTCGAGGATGTCTTTAAACAACAGAAATGTGCGATTGGCTTCTGCTATGATGGCTTCTTCGCTGCTTTCGGGTCCGAGTTGCTCGCTCCAAAGGATGATAAATACTTCCAATTTAGAAACACCCATCAGCGCATTCAGACGCTCGTCGGGAAAATTCAATCCAGCTTTTTTACAAGCCTCGCTAAAACAGGCGAGTACTTCATCGCGGTCTACTACGGTCGTGCCGGCCATATCGAGTACGGCTAACTTAATTTGTTGTGCCATCTGTAATATTCATTTTGGGTGCAAGGTAAAGTTGCTTATATTAAGCCGGCATTAATTATTCTTCCCAGTATTAAGCCGTTTTTAAGAAACGGTTATGTTTGTGTAATATTTTGATATTCAATCGAAAGCGCATTAAAATTGCATCCATTTTCGTCCTTATGCAACTTAATTCGATGATTACCCAGCGGCTTTCAAAGGCCCATCCCACGGTTTTTACCTTATATGCCTGTACAGCGGCTTTTGTGGCTTACGCATGTATGTACGGGTTTAGAAAGCCGTTTACTGCCGGTTCTTACACTGGGTTGTCGCTTTGGGGTGTTGAATTCAAAATTATTTTGGTGTGTTCGCAGGTGTTTGGGTATGCGTTGTCCAAGTTTATCGGTATTCGGTTCATCAGCGGTATGACGCCTGAGCGCAGGGCGCCTGCGTTGCTTGTGTTGATCGGTATTTCTCAACTTGCGCTATTGGGATTTGCCCTGACGCCGTATCCTTACAATGCAGGTTGGTTGTTTGTCAACGGTATGCCGCTCGGTATGATTTGGGGTTTGGTGTTTGGTTATTTAGAAGGTCGGCGGGTGACAGAAATCCTGGCGGCGGCGTTGAGCGTCAATTTTATCATTTCAAGCGGTTTTGTAAAATCGGTAGGCAAAAGCCTGCTCCAGCAGGGCAATATTTCTGAGTTTTGGATGCCATTCACAGCCGGTTTGTATTTTATACCTTTTTTATTGTTGTCGGTGTGGATGCTGGAACGCCTGCCGCCGCCAAACGAGGCCGATTTGGCTGCACGCACAGAACGCAAAAAAATGACCAAAGAAGCGCGTAAAGCCTTGTGGCAAAAATACATGCCCGGCTTTGTTTTGCTCTCTGCCGCCTACCTCATGCTCACGATTATCCGCGATGTACGCGACAATTTTGCGGTAGAAATCTGGTCGGAACTTGGCTATGCCGGCCAGCCGACCATTCTGACAACGGCGGAATTGCCAGTAGCCGCCCTTGTATTATTGGGGCTTGGCGGTTTGATGTTTGTGCGCGATAATTTTAAAGCCTTGTGGCTCAACCAGGTTTTATGCCTGGCGGGCGCGTTGTTGCTCATTGGTACCACAATGCTGTTTCAAACCGGATTGATTTCGCCCATTGTCTGGATGATTTTAAGCGGTCTGGGGCTTTTCATGCCTTATATTATTTTTAACGGCATTTTGTTCGATCGCATGTTGGCGGCATTCAAGGAAAACGGCAATGTAGGTTTCCTGATGTACATTGCCGATGCGATTGGCTATTTAGGTGCGGTGGGTGTGTTGCTTTGGCGTAATTTTGGCTTTGGCGCCATGAGTTGGCTGCACTTTTATGAAGATTTATGCTACATTGGCTCCTTGTTTTTCGGGGTGTTGATGTTAGGGGCAGCCTATTATTTTTGGAAAAAACAACGCGCTTTCGTTGCGGAATAATTACGTTAACTGTTTGAACAACAATAAATTATGGAAAATAAATTTGATGTGGCAATTGTCGGCGCCGGAATTGTCGGACTTGCAATCGCATATACCGCAGCCAAAAAAGGGAATAAAGTGGTGGTGTTTGAACGCAGCCCCAAAGCGGTGGGCGCAAGCGTGCGCAATTTTGGTTTGATATGGCCAATCGGCCAACCGCCGGGCGTCTTGCTTGAGCGCGCCATGCGCGCGCGCGCGACCTGGCTTGAACTGGCTGGCGAGGCAGGATTGCAGGTTTCTGCCAATGGGTCATTGCACTTAGCCTACCGCCCGGAAGAACAAGCGGTGTTGGAAGAATTCATGGATACGACAAGCGGTGTCGGGTATGATTGCGCCTTGGTAGACGCCCAAACTGCGTTGGAAAAAAGCCCGGCCGTGGTGACGGAAGGTTTGAGAACGGCACTTTGGAGTAAAACCGAATTGACTGTATCGTCGCGGCAGGCCATCCCGCGTTTGGCGGAATTTCTGCATGAAAAATATGGCGTTGAGTTTCATTTCGGCACGGCGATCACCCATGTAGAATCGGGTTTTTTGTCTGATTTTTACGAAGTGTATTCTGCCGACCGAATTTATATATGCGGCGGCCAGGATTTTGAAACCTTGTATCCGGCTATTTTTCGGGAAAGCGGGATTACGCGCTGCAAATTGCAGATGATGCGTACCGGAAAGCAACCCAACGATTGGTCATTAGGGGCTTCCTTGTGCGCGGGACTGACCTTGCGCCATTATGATGCGTTCGCACAATGCACGTCTTTAAAAGCGCTAAGCGAATTGTACGACCGTGAAATGCCCGAATACGGCAAGTGGGGTATTCACGTGTTGCTCTCCCAAAATGGGCAGGGGCATCTGATCATCGGTGATAGCCATGAATACGGTTGGGATGTCACGCCGTTTGATCAGCAGGAAGTTAATGAATTGATTATTAAATATTTAAAAACATTTGCCAATTTCCCGGACTGGGAAATTGCGGAAAGTTGGCACGGTGTTTATCCTAAAATTCCGGGTCAAACAAATTTTGTCCGGCAGGCAGAAGAAGGCGTATGGATCGTAAACGGTTTGAGTGGAGCAGGCATGACCTTGTCGTTTGGGCTGGCAACGGAGATCGTGTAGGCGCCAATGCGCAAATGATCTTATTGGGATTCCTTAAGGCCAAAAAAATTCGTGCATCCAAGCAAAGTAGAATTATTATCTTTCGCCCGAAATTTATGACGTTCTTGGGATGGTGTAGCATTTTGCCGCCTGCAAACCGAGCCGGAAAATCCTTCGTATATGGCCTTATTTGATTTTGTTCTTTCTAAAAAAAGAAGATCAGGAATCCCAATTTTGCTATCCCCGGCAGCCTTGCAGCACCGACAATTGCTCAAGCTCCTGAGAAAAGCGCAGGATACTGCCTTTGGGCGGTATTATGGTTTTCGAGATATTTTACAAAGCCCTGATGTGATACAGGCGTTTCGCAATGAAGTGCCTGCGGTAGATTATAATAAAATGTACGACCGTTGGTGGTCGCGCGCGCACCTGTGCGACGATCCGGATGTATGCTGGCCGGGCGTGGTACCTTATTACGCCCTCAGCAGCGGTACCAGTCAGGCTGCTTCCAAATATATTCCTGTTACGGATGATATGTTGCGCGGGATGCGCCGGGGAACCCGTCGCTTGTTGCTCGATGTAGCCCGTGTGCCGGAATTGCCGGTGCGCCAGTTTGCCCGCAAAATGCTCATGGTGGGCAGTTGCACTCAAATAAAATCCGAAGGCCGGCACTACTTCGGCGATCTGTCAGGGATTATCGGCCATAACCGGCCTTTTTGGCTGGAACGGAATTATGCGCCGGGACGTGACATCACCGATATGCCCGAATGGAGCGATCGCATTGACGCCATTGTAAAAGAAGCGCCGAACTGGGACGTCGGTTTTGCCGTAGGCGCTGTGGCCTGGACGCAAATTATCCTGGAACGCGTGGTGGAGCATTACGGCCTGCGCAATATTCACGATATGTGGAAACACTTGGATGTATTCGTACATGGCGGGGTGTTTTTTGAGCCTTATCGCACGAGTTTTGAAAATTTGCTGGGGCGTAAAATATTTACGTTCGACAGTTATATGGCCTCCGAAGGCTTTATTTCCTACCAAAATAGGGTAGATACCCATTCCATGAAACTCTTGCTGGATTGCGGGATTTTCTTTGAATTGGTGCCGTTTAATGACCAGAATTTTGATGAAGACGGCGAATTGCGCAGCGAAAACCCGGAAATTTTCACCGTTGCAGATGCAAAGGAAGGCGAAAACTACGCTTTGTTGTTAAGCACTGCTGCGGGCGCCTGGCGTTATCTACTGGGCGATACCATCCAGTTTACCGACCTGGAACGCCCTGAAATCCGGATTACCGGGCGCACCAAACAATACCTGTCTATTTGCGGCGAACACATTTCAGTCGACAACCTCAATGAAGCGGTGCGTCGCGTGGATGAGCGCGTACACGCGGGCGTGCGGGAATTTGCCGTGGCCGGTGTAAAAAAAGGAGAAGACTGGACGCATCAATGGTGGGTGAGCATGGAAAATCAGTCTGTATTGCCGGAACAGTTTGCCGGAATGGTTGACAAGGAACTCTGTATCCTCAACGACGATTACGCAACCGAACGCCGCTACGCCTTGAAACATATAAACGTTAAAATTATTCCAAACCACGTGTTTTACGACTGGCTCGACTCGAAAGGGAAAAGCAACGGACAATCCAAGATACCGAGGGTGATGAAAGGAAAACAATTGGGTGATTTTCAGGCGTTTATTGAGACGGCGGTTTTTTAGGGGGTGGACGGTAGACGGTGGACGGTAGACGGTGGACGGTGGACGGTGGACGGTGGGCTTCGGGTTTGATATTGTGCTTGTGCTTGCCTTTGATTTTGTATTTGTGTTTGGTTTTGCGCTTGCCTTTTATTTTTGTGTTTGCATTTACCTTTACAATTGCCTTTTCATTTTGCATTATCTTTATCTATATCAAAAAGGGGAAACAGCATTGCGCCGTTTCCCCTTTTTTACCGGTTTATCGGTAAAAAAGTTATTGAACTACTAATTTTTTGGTCACAACTTTATCTGTGCCATTGCCTTTAATCTGTACAAAATAAACGCCCGGCTCGTGTTTCCAGTCGTTAATTTCAAGCATTGTATCGGCAATATTATCTTTTGTGTAAAGGCATTTACCAATTCCATCGAAAATTTTGACAGAATATAGGCTGTTTTTATAAAAATTGGCAGGCAATTTTACGGTGAAAGAACCTTGTGTAGGATTTGGCGCTATTTCCGGCTCAGAAACCTCCTCATTTGCGAAACCTTCTTCAAATACCGTTTCTACACCGTCTGCATCTTCTGAACGACCAGTTGCATCGCTACCAACATGACCACCGTTGCGGCAATCCCGTACAAAAAACCGGCCGATTACCTCTGCGCCTGTTCCACAACGATTCGTGGCTGAAACAGCAATGCGATAAGTGGCAGGGCCGCCTGCCAAGATTAATTTCGTGCTATTCGCTGTTGTTGTTTTGGTATCATAATAGCCCATAAATGGTTCCTTATACCATTTCCAAGTATAACGGTCAACACAGTGGCTTGATAAATCGGTTTCTACACGAAACTCCGGGCAACCATTTTCTGAAAAGTCAAGATAAGTTAATACAGGAGGTCCGATATGTAATTTGGTCACAGTAAAGGTTTTCGAACAGCAAGCAGAATAAACCGTGCAGGTGACAGTTCCATCTCCGGAATTTGCAGTTGCTGACACGGTAAATGTAGCGCCACCGTTTTCGCTAACGGGTGTAATAGGTCCCGAAGTGTTCCAAACCACAGATACGTAATCGCTAAAATTTGACAGGGAGAATGTAAATTGTTCGTCCTGGCTGCACACAAGTGGACAGGTATATCTAAATACCGGTGTTGGCACTACAATACGGATTAGGTGCAGCGGTGTTAGAGAAGGGCAGCTCAAGCCAGCACAATCAGACCTGGTAGATGCTGCATTGATGTTAAGATCGTAGTTATTGCAATCGTTTGCCGGAATATGAACCGTGGCGCTGGAGCAATTGGCGTTATTGCAGGATAAGCTCCAACCTGCCGGAAGTCCGGACCAGGTATGGCTGGTGGCATTAAATCCAGGCGGTACGCTGACCACAAAGGAAGTAACGCCGCATCCGATAGAAGTTGGGCCGGATACTGCACCAGGAGCGCCAAGACCCTTGATGGTTACCGTAATTGAGGCAGTGCCTCCGGTTCCGCTTGTCGGCGTCGCAGTAATCGTGCCTGTTGCGCTACCGGAAGTTCTGTCGCATCCCTGTGGGTCAAACCAGGTTACCGGGATGGAGGAAGTAAAACCACCATTAATGATAAGTGGGCCATTACCGTTGGTATAGCTTACCTTGTAATCAACCCCATTTTGGAAACCATTCAAAAAATAGATTTCTGCCGAGTTAGCACACACCGTGGTTGGGCCGTTAAAAAACTGGGCGTGAACTAAATTTGGCAATGCCAGTAAAGCAAATAGTAATACTTGGAATGAAAGTTTAAAATAACGCATGGTATAAAAATGTTTAGTTAAAGATGCTAATTTGAGAAAGCGCTTGAATATTATTTTCCGCTTTTGATGATACAAAGGTCGGAAGGGGCGCCCTTGTTGGCAAGGACAAGCAACCTCAACAGGAACAGGGTAAACAGACCTGATTAGAAGTCGCCTTTTTATATAAAAAATTAATAATCAATAAATTAAATGCAAAAGGGGAAACAGCGTTACGCCGTTTCCCCTTTGTTCAACCCAGTTGTATGAAGCAAATATTACTATGTCTTAACTATTGTTCAATCCACAACTTGCTGTTGATGTTATCTTCCGTGTTGTTGAATTGACGCGTCAGCGCTGCTTTGTAGTTCGCAGTGTTGTTGTCGCGTTCGCTCGTTGGGTACTGGTAACGACGTGGGATAACACCGGAGTTGCCTGTACCTACGCCTTGCGTAAAGCCAGGTACACCCGAACGACGCCAAGTGAAGTATGATTCCAAACCGCTGTGCTGGAACAGCGCAATGTATTTCTGCTCAAGGATTTGCGTGATACCGTCGTTGCCGCTTTTCAGCGCCACGTCAGGTTGTGCAAGGTAATTGCCCAACACCGTTGCGTCGGTGAGATCATAGAATTTCATAGAAGCAGTGATGCCTTTTGCGTACCAATCGGCAGCCGAGCCGGAAGCCCAACCGCGCTGGATACCTTCAGCAATGTTGAAACACATTTCCGGGTAGCCGATTTGGATGCAATCTTCAGCGGTGTAATTTTTGTAGTAACGGTCGCGGCGGATGAGCGAGTATTTGCCACCTTGTGCTTTGGTCGTCATGGCGTCAAGACTTTCGTCGTAAGGCGCGCCAACATAACTTCTGAAATCCGCAGCGCCATAGCCAAGGGTATCGGCATAGTAGCTGGCTGGTTCAACCGTTACAAAAGTACGCGGGTCTTTCAAACGGGTCAGCAAGCTGACGTGCGTAGCTGAAAGGTTGTCGCGCAAAGCGTCGAAACCAAAATTGTCCGGGTTGGTCGGGTACTTGTCGGTAGAAGAATTGTATTTGAACGACAGGTTGTCTTCATTTCCAGTTGGAAGCGGAAACTGAGCAGGAGAGCCAACAATGCGAGAAAACTCGTTTTTGATGTTTAAATCTCCGTCAGCATCCTTCTTGCTCAATTGAGCCAGTACGCGCAATTTAAATGCATTTACCGCTTTTTGCCATTTTTTCAAATCGCCGTCGAAGTAAATATCATAACCGCCACCCTGGATAGATACGTCGGCAACTGCGATACGCGCAGCCAAGTCCGTGTTTGATTCATCCAACCATTTCAGGATTTGTTTGAAAATATCCTTCTGTGTGTCATAAGCAGGTGCGATGTTGTCCGAACCTTTCAATGCCTGGCTTAAAGGCAGATCGCCCATGCGCATGGTCATATCATAATAGAAGTATGCGCGGAAAAACTTGCCCAATGCTGTGTAAGCATTTACAGAAGGCAAACCGAGTTTCGATGCCTCGTCTTCCATTTTAACAACGTTTTTCAAGGTAGTATAACGCAGGTTTGCAGCGCCCGACCAGTAGCTGTTGTTGCCGTAGTAGAAGTAGTTGACGCAGAAATACTGGCAGTACTGCGCTTCGGAGTTCCATGGCTCGTAGTACATGTCGCGTGTGATACCGCGCAGGATGAGTGACGGAGGAACGGTTGTAGAACGGTTAGGATCGGCCTCGAGGTCTTCAAATTTTTGGCAAGAGTTGGCAGAAAAAACCAACGCCAGCATGAAGATGATATATTTTAAATTTTTCATTGTCAAATGTTTAAAGAATAAAAAATGTGCGCAACGACGACTTAGAACGTCAGGTTGATGTTGATACCGTAACGTTTCATGGTTGGCGTTTGAAGGCCTGAGCTGCCACCAGAAAGATAGTTTTCGATGTCGATGTCTTTCTTCTCGGCGAAGTACAGCAGGTTGCGACCAACCAAGGATACGCTGGCAGATTCAAGCAAACCTTTTTTGAACCACGCTTTTGGCAATTGATAGGTAATCGTCACTTCGCGGAGTTTTGAGAAGGTACGGGAAATCAAGTTGCCTTCGGCGCTATTGTAGTAACGACCAACGTAATCCTGTAAGAAGGTTTTCGTGGTGTTTGTTACAAACTGCAATTGATCGTAGTTCGTGATGTTACCAAACTTGTCATATTTAATTTCAACACCATCTTTTACCTGTACGCCTGCGCTTACCCAGTGGCCATCCACTTGCGGATCCAACTTACCTACTTTTTCGTTGTTCCAGTCCGCTAAACGAGCTTCACCCATGGCGCCTTCAGACGTTTCAATATGACGACCGCCTTGGAAGGTTTTTTGTTGTACATAGTCTTTAATTACACCGCCCACGCGACCGTCAAACTGGAAGCCTAAGCTCAGGTTTTTGTAAGACAATCTGTTGTTGATCGACCAAACCCAATCCGGATTGATATTACCTTGGTATTGAGAGATTGGGTTTCTGATCGGAAGACCTTTCGCGTCATTGATGATTTGACCGTCTTTCGTGTGGAAGAAACTGCGGTCATAGTATTTGTCAACGCGGTCGCCTTTTTTGAAGAAATCAAAAATGATGTCCTGGCCAGCCGGCAATTCTTTGAAGATTTCTTTGTACGTGCTCCAGTTTGCATCAATGGTCCAGGTAATGCCATTCAGATTTTTGATTGGCGTAGCATTCAAACCAATTTCAAAGCCGGTTTTTTGCGTTTTAACAGCATTTACCAACTGAGAAGAGTAACCGGATGCTTGTGAAATCGTTTGCGAGAAGATTTGCGGACCGTCGATGTATTGGAAGTATGTGAAGTCGAGGCCGAGGCGGTTGCCCAACAGTTTTGCTTCCAAACCTCCTTCGTATGCTGTACGTGAACTTGGCTGCAAGCCGGTGTTTACGATCTGGTCGGTGAAGTAAGCGCCTGGACGGTTGTCATACACATACGGAGTAGAATATACAGAAGCGTTGGCGTAAGAAGGACCGTCGTAAGAAGACGAGTAATACTGACCATAACCGAGTGGGTAGGAAGCCGCTGGTGTAGCACCGATCGTTGCAGAAGTCAGGGCTGATTTAACCTGAGCGTAAGAACCGCGCAATTTCAGGAAAGAAACCGGACCGAGGTCTGCAATTTCAGAAATCACGACACTACCCGTCAAAGAAGGGTAGAAGAAGGTATTGTTTTTCTTTGGCAGCGTTGAAAGGTGGTCTACACGACCGGTGTGCGTCAGGAACAGGATGTTTTTGTAGCCGAGGTCAATCGAATAGTAACCGCTTTGTACCAACATCTGAGAATTGAAATTGGCGCCGTATAAAGGATTTGCGGTGTTGGAGAAAGAGTAAAGACCTGGAACTACGAGGTAGTTGGTAGAAGTATAGCTCGAAGTGTAACGGAATGAACGAATTCCACCACCAGCCAAGGCATTAATGCTGATGTCGCTTGTGATATTACCCTGGTAGTTGAAGTAAGCATCTGTGTTGTTTTCGAACAAGTTGCGTTTGTCTTCGCGGTAGTCGCCACGACCTTCCTCACGGCCATAAGCTGTTGCAGAGTAAGGCATTTTTTCCGAGCGGAGCAGGTCGTAAGTGGTTACGGCAGTGCGCGCTTTGAAATCAAGACCTTTAAAAATTTTCCAAGTCAAACCAGTTTGTCCGTATACGTCTGTTTTGTAGTGACCGCGCAGCCATTCTTTGGCAACAAACCAAGGGTTGTTGTAGCGCTGGTATTCAGCATAAATCTGTTGAACACCTTCTTTACCTGGCTGCCAGTAGTTTTTCAACTGTTCGATGTCCCAGTCAGCACCACCCCAGGTAATGATGTTGTAAATCAATGAGTTCGGGCCGTAGTTTACGTCCGGGATATTGTCGGTGAACTGGCGGTTGTAGTTAATGTTCGCATCCAATTTTACGCGCTCATTGAATTTCAAACCTGCGGACACGTTAAAATTGGCTACGTTCAACTGTGTGTTCGGCACAATACCTTGCTGGTAGTTGTACGAAGTTGAATAGCGCATGTCCAATTTGTCGGTGCTGGTGCTTACATTGATGTTGTTGTTCGACAGGAAACCTGGGCGCAGGAAGCGTTTCAGGTTGTTTTTGCCGCGTGCAACCCAAGGCGTGCCTTGGCGTACGCCAGTGGCAGGATCAAGCGGGCTGTCATATTGCGGGATCGACTGACCTTCGAAGCGTGGGCCCCAGATGTCATAGTCACCGTCGTTCAAACCGCCGCCGCGACCGTCGCCAAATGCATAACGACCGTGGTCGCCAGGACCGTATTCGTCTTGTACTTTCGGGATGGCGTTAAAGCCTTGTTCGAACATCTGGCTGGTGTTGAACTCAACGCGCGTACCTTTTTTGCCGGCGCCTTTTTTGGTCGTGATCATGATAACGCCACCTGCAGAACGGAAGCCGTACAGGGCAGCAGCGCCCGGGCCTTTCAGTACCGTGTACGTTTCGATGTCGTCAGCGCTGATGTTCCAGGTGTCGGAGTTGATCGGCACACCGTCCACCACGAAAATTGGGCGTGAGCCACGCAGAGAAACCTCCGGCGCGCGCAGGATCTCCGGCGAAGCGCCGATAGACAAACCTGCAACTTTACCAACGAGTGAGTTGATCGGGTTTGGTTCGCGGGCTTTCAGCAAATCGTCGCCTTTTACGTCTTGTACAGCGTAACCGGTTTTTGCTTTTTCCTTTTGAAAACCGAACGCCGCAATCGTTACTTCATTCAGAACTTTGCCTGCTTCGAGTTCGATGGTGATTTCTTTTTCGGCGCCTACTACTTTGGAAATCGTGGTGTAACCGATGTACGACACAACCAAAGTTTGGCCGGCAGCCACTTCGATCGTGAATTTTCCGGCTGCATCCGTAGCAGTTCCTTTGTTGGTTTCTTTAACCTGTACGGTTGCGCCTGCCAAAGATTCTTTGTTGGCAGCATCCTGAACAACACCGCTAATGCGTTGAGCATCAGCAGAAATCAGGGAAATAACAGATAAGACAAGGGCAATAAACATACCCTTGAAGGTGTGGTAAGATACCTTCATAAACAGCATAGATTGGTGAAATGTGAAAAAGGATTGAAAGGCGGGATTATTAAGGGGTATGCGCCTTTTGGATGGGCAAAAGTAGAAACGCCTTTCGAAGGAGGCTGCTTAGAAAAAATTAAGTTTAGGTGAAGAAAAGGTTAAGCGAAGATGGTGGACGGGGGACGGGAGACGGGGGACGGGAGACGGTGGACGGTGGACGGAAGACGGTGGAGGGTAGAGGGTAGACGGTGGACGGGATTGAGTTTGAACTTGCTTTTGAACCTGCTCTTAGGTTTTAAGTGGGGTTGTTGGGGGGAATTTCATAAGCTAACGCGAGATATTTTCTCTAAATAAAAAGTTGAGATCATGCCTAATTGAGGCTGTATCATAAGGTAACGTGGGATTTCTTCGCCAAATAAAAAGTTGAGATCGCGCCTAATTGAGGGGGTGACTGACAGTCACCCCCTCAATACGCCCGGTCATCCGAATAATA
Source organism: Bacteroidota bacterium (assembly GCA_037130425.1). Taxonomy (GTDB): domain Bacteria; phylum Bacteroidota; class Bacteroidia; order Chitinophagales; family Saprospiraceae; genus M3007. Next base: position 11,057 of record JBAXTB010000012.1, on the reverse strand, counting down.
TTTTGCGGATCATCCGTTAAATGTTTATAAAACGACTTATGATACACCCTCAATACGCTCGGTCATCGGAATAATCTTTTGTGAATCATCCACTGGCAGGATAAAAAACGACTTTTGATAAGCCCTCATACGGAGCCGGAAATGGAGAAACGACGTGGTTCGTTCTTCATCGGCGGCAAAAAAGATGATACCGGAACCTCGGAAGAGCTCCAAACCCTTCCGAGGTTTAGGAATGTAGCAATTACGCCAATTGAATCGACCCATCCAAATAAACATCCTGCACCGCATTCAACAAATCCACCCCATCTTTCATCGGCTTTTGAAAGGCTTTACGGCCAGAAATAAGCCCCATGCCGCCGGCGCGTTTGTTGATCACCGCCGTCACCACGGCTTCCTGCAAATCGGTGGCGCCTTTGGATTCGCCGCCGGAATTAATCAAGCCCACGCGGCCCATGTAGCAATTGGCCACCTGGTAACGGCACAAATCAATCGGGTGGTCGGTTGTCAGTTCCGAGTACACTTTCGGGTTTGTTTTGCCGAACTTCACCGCATTATAGCCGCCATTATTGTTCGGCAGTTTCTGCTTGATAATATCGGCCTGAATCGTGACGCCGAGGTGGTTGGCCTGACCGGTTAAGTCGGCGCTGGTGTGATAATCCACGCCGTTTACGACAAAAGCGTTGTTGCGGGTATAACACCATAAAATGGTAGCCATACCGAGTTCGTGCGCAAGGTCAAACGCGCGACTCACTTCCTGGATTTGGCGCGTACTTTCGGCTGAACCAAAGTAAATGGTTGCGCCCACAGCCACCGCGCCCATGTCCCAGGCATTTTTTACAGAGCCGAACATGATTTGGTCATATTTATTCGGGTAGGACAAAAATTCGTTGTGGTTAATTTTGACAATAAACGGAATTCTGTGCGCGTACTTGCGCGCAACACTGCCGAGTACGCCGAACGTAGAGGCCACCGCGTTGCAGCCGCCCTCAATGGCAAGTTTGACAATGTTTTCCGGATCAAAATAAACAGGATTGGGCGCAAACGAAGCCCCTGCGCTGTGTTCAATGCCTTGATCCACTGGCAAAATGCTCACGTAACCGGTGTCGGCTAAGCGACCGTGGCCGAGAATCTGCTGGATGCTGCGCAATACCTGTGGTGTGCGGTTGCTGGGAATCCAACTGTCTTCAACATGCGTAGGGGAGGGCGCGTGCAGGCTTGTTTTGTCGAACGTGTGGCATACGTGATCGAGGTAATAAGCGGCTTGGTCGCCGAGGAGGTCGAGAATGTTTGTATTTGGCATGGTAAGATGTTTTTAATATCGAACAGATGAATATCGAACAAATGAATATCGAACAGACGAATATCGAATATCGAATATCGAACAGGGGCGTTGCGTCCGGCATTTTAGGATGTTAAACGCAACGCCCCGTTCGATATTCGATATTCGTCTGTTCGATATTCGATATTCGTCTGTTCGATATTCGATATTCATCTGTTCGATATTCGATATTCAAAATCGCCAGGTGAAGGCGAAGCGATAGTCAATAGGTTGTTCAATTGAATTGATGTCGGAAGCAACAGCGAAATTGTAGTGGATGCTTATTTCGGAGCCGCCGCCGCCTTCTCCGCGACCAAAATTGTAACCGATTCCGAGGTATTGATTGCCGCGGCTAAAGGTTCTTTTAATAATTGTTGTGCCTTGGTATTGATCAGTAGGCTGTTGCACCCATTCTGTCGACAGATCGCCCTGAAGAAAAAAACCTCGGTACACGTGGGCGCGCAGGAAAACGCCTGCTTCGGTGTTGAGCAGACCAAGTGCGCTGAAGCCTGGAACTTTTAAAGATGAATAGTATAAAGAAAGACGTGGGCCGGCCGATAAAAATTTAAGAAATTTATAACCAACCATCGGCGAAATGCCAAGGCCGAAACTACTATAACCATTATAAGAGCCGAACCCAAGCCCAAGGCCGCCTCCGTACCAAAGATGCGATTTAAAGTCAGTAAACGCAGATGCTTCTTCTTTTTTTGTTGGTAAAGCCGCTTTATCCGAAGTCTTGTCATCGGTCTTTTCAATGGCTTTCTCGTCGGTCTTCTGAATTGTTTTTTCTCCGGTTTTGGAGATTTTTGTGCTTTTATAAGGCCGTTCTTCGCCGGTTTGAGCAAGGGATTGCTGGAACGAGCAGGCCAATAAGGCAAAAATTATCAGGATGCTGGCAAAATGTTTCTGTGTCATAATTACTTGTGCTGGTGAATGCATAATTGTACGCTTATAAACGTCGAAACGCTGCCCAAGGTTGCTTTGAATTCTAATCCGAACGTTTGTGCAAAAATACGCAGAAAAAGCAGAACGCGTTGGGCGCATACATCAATTGCCGCTGATTGAGTTTTAAATACCTTTTTTGTTTTCAAAATAATATTTCCCCTAAGCCTGATAATTAAAACGATTGTGTTTTAAAACGAATTTTGGTGGATTGTATTATTTTGTTTTTATAAATTATGTATTTTATTTGTTTTGGGTATTGCGGTTAATCCAGATTATTATTTACCTTTGTAATTAAATCTTAGAATTAAATTTCAAGATTACGGTGTAGGTCAATGCGGTTTCCCTAACCCCGCCCTGCGTCCGAACAATCACCGCCAACAATGCGTATAGGACCCTTACCACGTAAAACCGTTCACTTATACGCTTGATGATGAATCAATTCGGCTTATACAATCCGCAGTTCGAACACGATGCCTGCGGGATCGGTTTTGTGGCCAATCTGAAGGGCAACAAGAACCACCATACTATTTCAGATGCACTGACGATCCTCGAAAACATGGAACACCGGGGCGCCAGCGGCAGCGAAAACAACACGGGCGATGGCGCTGGTATCCTGATCCAGACGCCGCACGAGTTCTTTTTTGATGCCTGCCTGGAACTTGGCGTGCATTTACCGGCTTTTGGAAAATACGGGGTGGGTATGGTGTTTTTCCCAAAGGATATTCTGTTGCGCGAAGCCTGCCGCGATATTTTTACCCGTGCGGCTGAACGACTTGGTCTGGAAATATTGACGTGGCGCAAGGTTCCGGTTTGTCCCGACGATATCGGAGCGATGGCGCTTTCGGTAGAACCTGAAATAGAGCAAGTATTCATTGCCTGCCCGGATCATATTGCCATACCCGACGATTTTGAACGCAAACTTTTTGTGCTGCGCAACCACGCGTCGCACCTGATTCAGCAAACGGTAAAACAGGACGCGATCGGCTTTTACATCGCTTCGTTGTCGTATAAAACGGTGATTTACAAGGGCCAACTTACCAGTTTGCAGGTGCGCAACTATTTCACCGACCTGTCCAATAAACGGATGGTCAGCGCATTCGGCCTGGTGCATTCGCGTTTTGCCACCAACACTTTTCCGTCCTGGAAATTAGCGCAGCCCTTCCGTTTTATTGCCCACAACGGTGAAATCAACACGCTGCAAGGCAACCTGAACTGGCTGAAAACCAGCGAAAAAAGCTTGGTTTCGCCGTACTTCAGCCGCGAAGAAATGGACATGTTGCTCCCAGTGGTTTCGGGCAGCCAGTCGGATTCTGCCTGTCTTGATAATGTGATCGAACTGCTCACCTTGAGCGGGCGCTCGCTGCCGCATGTGATGATGATGCTCATCCCGGAAGCCTGGGACGGCAACGAACAAATGGACCCGGTGAAAAAGGCGTTTTACGAGTTTCACGCCTCGTTTCAGGAGCCTTGGGACGGCCCGGCCTCGATTTCTTTTACCGACGGCAACATCATCGGCGCTACGCTCGACCGCAATGGCCTGCGCCCCTCGCGCTATTGCGTCACCACGGATGATCGGGTCATTATGGCGTCCGAAACCGGCGTGTTACCCGTAGATCCTTCCATGATACGGGAAAAAGGCCGCCTGCAACCGGGCAAAATGTTTGTAGTCGATCTTGCGCAAGGACGCATTATCAGCGACGAGGCCCTGAAAAGTGATGTTTGTGCCCAAAAACCGTATGGAGACTGGCTTAATAAACATAAAATCAGGCTGGAAGAACTGCCCGAACCGCGCGTCACTTTTGCCCCATTGGAAACCGCGCAAGTATTCAAATACCAAAAGGCATTCGGCTATAGCACCGAAGATATTGACTTGATTGTCAAGCCAATGGCCCTTGATGGCAAGGAACCGATCGGCTCCATGGGAACTGATGTGCCGCTGGCCATACTCAGCGATCAGCCGCAGCATTTGTCGAGTTATTTCAAACAATTGTTCGCACAAGTGACCAATCCGCCCATCGACCCGATTCGGGAACGCATGGTGATGTCCTTGGCCACTTTTGTAGGGAATATCGGCAATTTATTGGTAGAAGACCCGCTTACCTGCCATACCGTGGCGCTGTCTCAGCCCGTTTTGACCGACTATGAATTAGAAAAAATACGCAGCATTGACACGGGCATTTTCCAGGCCAAAACCCTGCAAATGTACTTCCGCGCTGATGGCAAACCCGGTTCCCTAAAACAAGCGCTGGACCGTATTTGCCGCTACGCCGAAGACGCCGTACTCGACGGTTTTGAAGTACTTGTCCTGTCCGACCGCGCCATTGATTCCGAGCACGCGGCCATTCCGTCGTTGTTGTACACGGCCGCCGTTCACCACCACCTCATTCGCAAAGGGCACCGGGGCAAAGTGGGTATTGTGGTAGAGGCCGGCGATGTCTGGGAAGTGCATCATTATGCCTGTTTGCTTGGATTTGGCGCCACGGCGGTGAATCCGTACCTGGCTTTGTCTACCATCCGCGATCGCAAAAAAGGCGGGCAATGGGACACGCATTTTGATGCGTATAAATTAGAAAAAAACTATATCAAGGCGGTTAACGACGGCCTGTTGAAGGTGTTTTCCAAAATGGGTATTTCCACCCTGCAATCCTACCAGGGCGCTCAAATTTTTGAAATTGTTGGCTTGAACCGCGAGGTAGTTGATCCTTATTTCACCGGTGCAGTTTCCCGTATTGCGGGTATGGGTTTGGATGAAATTGCAAGGGAAACCTTGGCCAAACACACGCTGGCATTCAGCCGCAAAAACATCCCGCTTGACCGCCTGCCGCAGGGCGGTATTTACCAGTGGAAACGCAAGGGGGAATTTCACTTGTTTAATCCGCAAAGCATTCATTTACTGCAACATGCAACGCGGATGCACGATTATGAAACGTTTAAAAAATATTCAAAAACGGTCAATAATCAGAGCGAAAAAGCCTGCACGTTGCGCAGTTTGTTTGAGTTCAAACGCCAGCGCCCGCCGATCTCCATTGAGGAGGTTGAGGCTGCTGAAAATATTTACAAACGTTTCGCGTCGGGCGCTATGTCGTTCGGCTCCATTTCCTGGGAAGCGCACACTACTTTGGCCATCGCCATGAACCGATTAGGTGGCAAAAGTAACACCGGCGAGGGCGGCGAAGACGAGCGCCGCTACACGCCGCTGGCAAACGGCGACTCCATGCGCAGCGCCATAAAACAGGTGGCGTCGGGGCGTTTCGGCGTCACCAGCCTTTATTTGACGGAAGCCGACGAACTGCAAATCAAAATGGCGCAGGGCGCAAAACCGGGCGAAGGCGGACAATTGCCCGGCCACAAAGTCGATGACTGGATCGGCCAGGTGCGCCACGCCACGCCGGGTGTGGGGCTGATTTCACCGCCGCCGCACCACGATATTTATTCCATCGAGGACTTGGCGCAATTGATTTTTGACCTTAAAAATGCCAACCGCGCCGCCCGCATCAATGTAAAATTAGTGTCAAAAGCGGGCGTGGGCACCATTGCAGCCGGGGTGGCCAAGGCAAAAGCCGATGTGATCCTGATTTCCGGGCACGACGGCGGCACGGGCGCTTCGCCCATTAGTTCCATCAAACACGCGGGCTTGCCTTGGGAATTGGGTTTAGCCGAAACGCACCAAACCCTCGTGCGCAACAAACTCCGCAGTCGCGTGGTGGTCCAAGCCGACGGACAACTCAAAACCGGCCGCGACATCGCCGTGGCCGCCTTGTTGGGCGCTGAAGAATGGGGTGTTGCAACAGCCGCCTTGGTCGTGGAAGGTTGTATCCTCATGCGCAAATGCCATTTGAATACCTGCCCGGTTGGGGTGGCCACGCAGGACCCGGAATTGCGCAAGCGGTTTAATGGAAATGCCGATCACTTAGTCTCCTTTTTTCAATTTCTGACCCAGGAATTGCGGGAAATCATGGCCGAACTCGGGTTCCGCACGGTAGATGAAATGATCGGTCAGGTGGATTGCCTTGAAATGCGGCCCGGTATTAAGCACTGGAAATATGCAACATTAGACCTCTCGCCGGTGCTATATAAAGCGCCGGATGATCCGAGCGTCGGCTTGTTTAAACAGGAAGAACAGGAACACGGCCTTGCTGAAATCCTTGACTGGCAATTGCTGGCGGCTTCAAAAAAAGCCATTGAACAAGCAGAGCCGGTCAAACTGGCTTTCCCGATTCGCAACATCGACCGCGCTACCGGTACCCTGCTTTCCAATGAAATTACCAAGCAATACCGCTCGGAAGGCTTGCCTGAGGATTGTATTTGGGTGAAATTTGACGGCACTGCCGGCCAGAGTTTTGGCGCTTTCACTACCAAAGGCGTGTCGCTGGAACTGGAAGGCGACGCCAATGATTACTTCGGAAAAGGCTTGAGCGGCGCTAAATTGATCGTTTATCCGCCGAAAACTGCGCGTTTTGTGCCGGAAGAAAACAGCATCATCGGCAATGTGGCTTTTTACGGCGCTACTTCCGGCGAGGCTTACGTGCGCGGCAAGGCGGGCGAGCGCTTCTGCGTGCGCAACTCAGGCGCACAAGTCGTGGTGGAAGGCGTCGGCGACCACGGCTGTGAATACATGACCGGCGGTTGTGTGGTTATTCTGGGCGGGGTGGGCCGCAATTTCGGCGCGGGCATGAGCGGCGGCATTGCTTACGTGTACAACCCCCAGGGCGGTTTTGAATCCAATTGCAACCATGAAATGATCGACCTTGATCCTTTGTCCGACAGCGACCACGCGGTGCTGCTGCGTTTGTTGCAACGCCACGTCGATTACACGGGCAGCGTGCTGGCCAATTTTATCCTGCGCGATTTTGAACAACAGGCGCAGCATTTCATCAAAGTTTTTCCAAAAGATTACAAAAAAGCGCTGGCGGGTTTGTCGCCGGTCGCTTTGTGAATATTGAAAAAGATGGGTAAACCAAGCGGTTTTTTAGCATATACAAGGCAAATACCCGGCAAAGAAAAGCCGGAACAGCGCGTGCATCATTACCGCGAATTTGTTGAACGTTTCAGCCCGACGGCGCTCAACGAACAGGCGGCGCGTTGTATGAACTGCGGGGTGCCGTTTTGCCACAATGGTTGTCCGCTGGGTAATGTGATCCCCGATTTCAACGACGCGGTATATGACGGCAATTGGCAGGAAGCCTACGAAATTCTGGCTGCAACCAATAATTTCCCGGAGTTCACCGGGCGAATTTGCCCGGCTCCTTGCGAGGGCGCCTGCGTGTTGGGTATCAACCAATCGCCGGTGGCCATTGAGGAAATTGAACGGCATATTATTGAAATTGCCTTCGAGCGCGGGTACGTGCAGGCGCGCAAGAATTTTGTAAAAACAGGCAAAAAAGTTGCGGTGATCGGTTCCGGTCCGGCCGGTTTGGCGGTGGCGGCTCAATTAAATTCGGTGGGCCATTCTGTGACGGTGTTTGAACGCGACGAATCGCCCGGCGGCCTGCTGCGCTACGGTATTCCTGATTTTAAATTGGAAAAATGGGTGGTTGAACGGCGCATCAAATTGATGGAAGAATCGGGTATCGTGTTTCGCTGCGGCGCGCATGTGGGGCACAATGTTCCCGTCGGCGATTTGCTTCGAGAATACCACGCGGTGGTGTTGGCTGGCGGCTCTACAGCCCCGCGCGACCTTGAGGCGCCCGGCCGTGATTTGAAGGGCGTCCATTTTGCCATGGAATTTTTAAAACAACAAAATCAGCGCAACGCGGGACAAACCGTAAGCGGCCCTGAAATAAATGCTGCCAGGAAACACGTGGTCGTCATCGGCGGCGGCGACACAGGCAGCGATTGTGTAGGCACCAGCAACCGACAGGGCGCGGCTTCTGTTACGCAGTTTGAATTGTTGCCCACGCCACCCAAGGAACGCACGCCGCAGATGCCCTGGCCGAGTTTCCCGATGGTGCTTAAAACGACGACTTCCCATGAAGAAGGATGCGAACGCCAATGGGCTGTGCTCACCAAGGCGTTTATCGGAGATGCGGAAGGTCGCCTGCGTGCCTTGCGAACGGTTGAAATAGAATGGCAATCCGGCGTTGACGGTTTACCCGCTCGTTTTGCGGAACGGGCCGGAACAGAAAAGGAAGTACCATGCGACCTGGCTTTTTTAGCGATGGGCTTTTTACATCCTGAACACCAAGGTTTGTTGCACCAATTAGGCGTTGAATTAGATGCGCGCGGCAATGTAAAAGCCGCTGAAAACAGTTTTCAAACCAATATTGCCAAAATATTCACGGCCGGCGATATGCGTCGCGGACAATCGCTGGTGGTTTGGGCCATCGCGGAAGGGCGTGCGTGCGCGCGTAAAGTGGATGAATATTTAATGGGTGTTTCTGTGTTAGAAAGTGTATAAATAGTATAAAAACATGCTAATTGTGTATTATTTAAGTAACACACATTCCACCCGCCGATTCTTTTGTCGACCGCTTTCTGTATCATTATCGGCGACGGGTTTGCTTTCTCCGAAGGCTTTCCATTCAATTTGCGAGACTGGTATTCCTTTGTCTATCAAATACTTATATACTGCTTGTGCGCGACGGGCCGACAAGTCCCGGTTGTATTCATCGCTGCCTACGTTATCGGTATGACCACTGATACCTAATCGTTTTTGTGGATATTTCACTAAAAAAGCGGTCAGAGAATCAAGTTGCGGCGTGGCGGCCGGGCGCAGTTCCGACTTGCCGGAGTCAAAGAGCAGTTCCGCACTGAAGGTGAATTTTCGGTCTTTTAAAATTCGATTTTCTAAGGACATGTGCGTGGTATCCACATTTGGCGCTTGAACCGGACTGATGGAAATATCGTCGATGCAGACGTATGCAACCCGTTTAATTTTATCCAACGCGGCTGGTATTTTAGCATTGATGCTGTCAATTCTATGGAATTCGGCGGCAGACAAATCGGTGCTTGTTTGGGATTCGGGTAGCGTGTTTCCAAGGATAAAATACATAAACGGCTGGTCGGGTACGAAAGTAGTGCTCAATTGTACCCATTGCCCGCAGGTGCTGATGATTTGTGCAAAATTTACCTGTGGTTTCTGATTTTGTCCTTGTAATTGATAATCAAGCGGATATTGATTGTTAAAAGGAGTTATGGAAAAATAGAATCCAAGGTTATTGGCATGTACAGGTCGCACCGGCGTTTTCTCTACATACACTTTTTTCATGTGCGCCTGCATAAGCGCGGGATCCTCTTTGACCCACAGACTAACCTGATAGCGTTGCCCGGGTTTCATCGGTCGGATCAATTTGCCTTGAATGGCTTCCCGGTAGCCGCCTTTAATGCCCGCATCCACGGCCGGGAGGTAATAAATGATGCCGCCGCAAAACTCACCGCTATGCACCTGCGGCAGAAAGGAGCAGTTTTCGGCCGCGCGCAACACATCGGGCGTCATATCCTTAAAGGTCGTCCAGGTTTCGGCGCATTCGGTAAAACGTCCGGTGTACCCCATAAATTCACATGCTACGACTACCGCATTGGGTTTTAATTGTTCAAAAGAAGGGTTTTGAACAAGATTTTGGGCAAAAAGGGTAGGGCAGAGGCAGCAAAGTAAAATTTGAATCAAAAATAGACGCATCTTTGGTTGTGTTTTGATTATAATTTCTAAGGTGCGAAAATTAGGGGAATTGCTGCATGACGTCTTTTGTTATTTATTGTTAGACTTCATCCTGGCGGTAGATTTTTTATGCCGTTGTTGGCGTCCTCGCCAACAACAACGGCGGAGCTCAAGGTCCTTTAAGATTAGCATTAGTTTTTATCTGGCGGTAGATTTTTTATCTTTTTCGGTTTCTCAACGGCACGTTTTTCTTCGGATTTTAGCCTCCTGGCCACTTTTTTAACATCTTCAGCCGCTGGAAGCGTTTCCGGTTTTATACCGCGTTCAAGCAGGATTTTCCTGTTTTCTGGTCTGAACGGCAAAATAGGTCTGCGCAAAAGCGATTTCCGGTCGTTTTATAGGGTCGCCGTTTTGAGCGATTAAGTAACATGCAAATCGTGTAAGGGCGAAATCTTCGATTAGGCGTTGTGTGCCGCTTCCAATCGAGACCATTTTGTTGACTTCAACAAAATGGTGTGAAATCTTCTCGCCTGCATTTTCACATGCTATTTTTGCTTTTTCAAGAGCTTTCAAGAAATTTCTCCATTGTGCATACCCCAAAATCAATTGCAGTTCCCGCGCGCTCCATAGCCGTCAGGCTAAGGAAAAAACTTCGTAAATTCTCTTTGGATTCCGCTCCGTCGTTGTTGTTGGCGAGGACGCCAACAACGGAAAAGAATGTATACGCCGTTGCAACAGGCTTTTTATAAATTATCTTTATCGTGCAAATCAGTTGTATAAAACCTATTGCTTTGGCGTATGAAGGTGCTGATTTTTAAAATAATGCTGCATGAATAACCCCTTAAAATTAGCACTTGTTATCATCCTGGCGGTATATTTTTTATTTTGCTCGGTTTCTCAACGGCACGTTTTTCTTCAGATTTTAGCCTCCTGGCCACTTTTTTAACATCTTCAGCCGCTGGAAGCGTTTCCGGTTTTATACCGCGTTCAAGCAGGATTTTCCTGTTTTCTGGTCTGAACGGCAAAATAGGTCTGCGCAAAAGCGATTTCCGGTCGTTTTATAGGGTCGCCGTTTTGAGCGATTAAGTAACATGCAAATCGTGTAAGGGCGAAATCTTCGATTAGGCGTTGTGCTCCTTTTGCAAGGTTGATCATTTTCCCGACGTTGGCAAAATGATGCTTGACTTCTTCTCCGGC
>JBAXTB010000119.1:0-14841 GCA_037130425.1 Bacteroidota bacterium | reverse complement strand
TAAAGATTTTGGGTAGCATTAGAATATTCATTTTTTTGAAACGAATTATTCTTGCCTAATTTCAAATTGGCTGCATAATGCACAGATTATCAACTCCTTACGATGTACTCCCCTTCAGGGGTCGGGGGCTTCCAAGCGAAAAGCACAAAACTCCCCTGCACCAAAAACAAAATCCTTTTGCCTCACTCACTCCACCCCCAAATACGGCTTCACCTTCTCCAACCAGGCCGGATCTTTAAACGCAACAATATTTTTCAAATCGTCTACCGACTGATACGGCCCGTGCTGCTCCCGATACCGCACGATTAACTTGGCCTGTTTTTCTGAAATGTATGGGTGCCGATCCAATTCTTCGCTAAACGCAATATTCAGGTTAATTTTTTTGATGCCGTCGCTTTCATGCAGCAGATACGGCTGGATCAGCTGAAACACGCTGTCTGGCAAGTTAAACGTTTCACCCACCTGCGCCACGGATAAAAAGCCGCCCAATGCTTCCCTGAAATGCAGGATTTGCGCTGCCCTTTTTTCACCGATTCCCGGCAATTGCACCCAATCCTCCAGGGTAGAACGATTGATATCAATGGGTGATTTGCGTTTTTGCGGCCAGGCCGGACGATCATTATATTTTTGCGGCGCATCGTCATTGTAACGCACAAATTGGGCCTGCTCCTTATGGGCAATCCTGATATACGGTTTGAGTCGGTCAAAATCGTCAGGATCAAGTGTGTAAATTTTTTCAAAATCATCCGGTTGCCGGAATTGTCCGCCTTTTTCCCGGTAATGCAAGATGGAATGGATTGTTTTTTCCGGCAAACCAAGTTCTGCCAACGCCGTTTCGTCGGCCGTATTCGGGTCAAATGCAAACAGTTTTTTCAGCCCCTGCGGTACGCTATCCGGCGAGGTTTGCCGGTATTGCCGAATGGCCGTTTGAAATGCGGAAAAATCGGTGTTCCGAACCGGCGCTTGCATAAATGCCGGCAACACGTACACCAGCAGGCAAAGCAACAGGAGTACGACCACGCCCAAACGTTCGGTTCGGGTAAAATGAATGTGTTGAATGATTAAACGAAGCATGATTAAAAGGTGTTAAAAATGTGATGAAAGATTATCCCAAATACGATTAGCCCCGAAGGGGCGGCATCATCAACATCGGGCAACGCCCGATGGCCCCAACGACATCACTCCACGATATACGCCCCCCGTTCCCCCACATCCCAAAACTCCACCCCCAATTCCTTGCACTGCGCTTTCCACGTTGCCACCCGCCGCCACGAATTGGTTGCGTCAAAAACCACCAGTTTACAAGGGAAATGCGCCAAACAATTCGCCATATCCGTGCGCAAATTGCCGGAAAGCACCAGCACATCCACGGAGCATTGGCGTTTGCCTTTCAACATGGCCCAATGATCCAACAGCACGATTTTTTTTGAAAAAAACTGCAAAAACGGCGGATCCCAATACATATTTGCACGATTCCACGTGGAATCCTGGGCCAGAAAATGTGTTTCACATTGCATCACCCCGTGCGCCCAGCGGTTGCTTTGCGCTGCAAACAACAATTGCTTTTTAGTAAGCGTATCCGATAAAGCAAAACCCTCGCGACCGTCCATCATATCAATCAGGCGCTTTTTGCCCACATCGTACAAAGTCAGGTTGATTTGTCGGTCCTGTTCCCAATGATTAACCAGCCGTCCAACGCCGAGTACCAACATAAGCCCCAGCAACCCGATGAGCCAGCCACTTTTACGCGTCACCATAAACGCGCCGAGCATCACAACCCCGACGTACAAAAGCGAGGCTGCCACCACATTTACCCACACCCCGCCGATTACACTACCTGGCAAATGTTGAATGTTGATAATCAACCAATTCATACCCCACAACATGTAAAACAGCCCCAAACCCAACCATTTTGACAGCACAACCGAAATCAGGTCCAGCACGGCCAATACCGCGCCGCCCCACAAAAAAATTGCGCCGCCAAGCACGACCACCCAACCAGCCAGCCAGAAATACACCGGAAATTGATGAAAATAGTACAATGACAAAGGCAAAGTCCCCAATTGCGCCGCAAATCCAACCAACAGCACCGACCAACCCGCATTCAACCAACCCGGCATCACCGGCGAGAGCCGATAAAAACGCGGGTAAAAAAACACCATGCCCGCCACCGCCGCATACGACAATTGAAACCCGGCATCGAACAAAAAATACGGGTTATAGACTAACAAGCCAAACGCCGATAAAGCCAACACATTCCAGGCGCTCGCCTCCCGATAGATCAATTTCCCTAACATGTACGTACTAAACATCACCGAAGCCCGCAAAACCGAAGCCGTCGCGCCGGTGATAAACGTAAAAGCCCAAATCACGGCCAGCACGAGCAAGGCCTCGATCCATCTACCCCAACGCCCCCGAAACTGAAACAATTGCAACAAAAACAGCAAACCCATGTACAACATCCCCACATGCGAACCCGACACCGCCAAGGCGTGCATCGAACCGGTTTCCGCATAAGCGGTGCGCAGTTCATCCGACAAATCGTCTTTGTAACCCACCAACAAGGCGGAAGCCACCGCATACGTATCGGGCGTGGGGATATAAATTTTTAACAACCGCAACAAATGATCCCGCGCCTCAAAAGCATAACGCCAAAGCACGCTACCCTGTCCGCTGGATACGATCCCAAACGAATCAGGTTTTACAAATGCCTGATAATGAATATTTTGAAAATGCAAATACCGCCGATAATCAAAGGCGTACGGATTGGCAGGAGGCTCTGTCGCGCGTATAACCGCGCGCACCCACAAGCGATCGCCGTAGCGGATCTGTTCGGATGAACTGTCTATTTGTAAAAAAAGCAGCAGGTTTCCGCAAGTAGCAATCATGGAATCCGGTTCGGCGCCGATGGCATCCACCCGGATTGGAATTTTCAGGCGCGCTCCTTTCGACGGCGCATCGTACACCAACCCACTTATGTAACAAGCCGTGGGCAGCTGCGTGGAAAAATGCGCCGCTTGTCGCATTTCATGGCGCTGAACGATGTGAAAATAACCCGCTCCGACCAACCAGAGCGACAGGTAAGCACCGAAAATCCAGCGAAAACGATAAGGATACTGCCCAAAGGCAAATAAAATGGCGAGCATAGCCCCAGTCAATAATACCCGACCCAATCCCGGCAGCGGCATGTCAAAATGCCCTCCCAAGGATAATCCGATTAAAAACGGGGCCAGCAACCGTAAAAACGGATAGGCTCTGGCGTGCATAAAGCGTGTGTTTGATTAAAAATGAGATTAAAGTGTTTTGCTCATGCAAAGTTGGGGGAAAAACCAATGCGCCGCAAGGGGTAAGTATGTATCAAAAGCCATTTTCCTCAAGCAGAGGATGATTCGCAAAATATTATGCTGATGATCGAGCATATTGTCGGGTTGACTGCGAGTCACCCCGACAATTACGCGCGATTGCAACTTTTTATTTGGCGAAAAAACCTCACGCTATTTTTTGATACAACCTCATCGGGCTCAAGGATATGCTCGTTTAAAAACGGTGGGGGGAGGCAATTAACAACCTACATATCATAAGTCAATTCCACGACTGGCGTTTCAGGATGCGCCTGACAAGTAAGTATGTATCCGCTTTTGACTTCATCATCATCAAGCGCGTAACAGGCATCCATTTTCACCTTGCCGTTCAGCACCTTCGCCATGCAGGTGGAGCAGGCGCCAGCCGTGCAAGAGTACGGCGGTTCGTATTTTGCTTTTACCAACACATCCAGAATGGTCGCGCCGGTCGGAACCGGGAGTTCGATGCGCTCGCCTTTGAGGTGAACGATTATTTTATTACCCGCAGCAGCGCCATTCTCGGCAAATTCGCCGGGCACGTGGTTGGCATTGGCAAAATGCTCGGTATGAATCTGTTTATCAGAAATGCCGCGTTTTTCCAGCGCCGCTTTGATGATATCCGCCAAATCACCAGGACCGCACACATAGTACAGGCAGTTTTCTTCCGGCCCATGCGGCATATTGTCTTCCAAAAAGGCTTTGAGCATACGGCCGTCGATGCGACCGGTTTTGCCCTGCCAGTTGGCCGACGATTTTTTAAACATGCCGAACAAACCGCCCGAAGATTCCTTTTTAGGTCGGCTTAACACGTGTTCCACCGTTAATTGGCCCACATAACGCTCCGAGAGTGCATCAATCGCATCCCGGAAAATGATACTTTCCTCGTTTCGGCTGCCGTACAGCAAAAACACGGCGCTCATTGGTTCTGCCTCCAAAACGGTTCTAATAATCGACATCAAGGGCGTAATCCCGCTGCCTGCGCCGATCATATAATAGGTACGGCGTTTGTCGGGGTCTAATTTATTGAAAAAACGACCTTCCGGCGTGGCTATACTGAGTACGTCGCCCACTTTCACCTGCTCGCACAAGTAAGTCGACATTTTTCCGCCTTCCACTTTTTTAACCGTAACGGCCAAACGTTTTTCCAAAGGACTTGATGACATCGAGTACGAACGCCGCAACTCATGGCCGCCTATATCGGCTTTTATCGTGATATATTGACCTTGTTTGTATGCAAAACGATCCTGCAAGTCTTCCGGGATCTCAAATTCAAGGGTAACTGCCTCGGCGGTCTCCGGAGTCAGTTTTTTAACGGTTAACGGAAAAAATTCCATTTTGAACAATTTACACTGTGACGAAAGGTTTTTTACCCTTTTTGATTAAGACCGCAAAAATACTGCGCCGAATCAACATGATTTTGAATAGTTTTGTATTTGTTTTCCAACAAGGTTTTTTCTTTAAACGTTTGAATATGAGGGATTTAAAATATTTAATAGCCTATATCCTGCCGTTTACAACGCTACTGGGCCTTTTTTGGCAAGGCGCCTGGGCTTGGGCCACCGTAATCCTTATTTTCGGCATCCTCCCCATTGTCGAAATTTGGACGCCGGAATCTACCCTCAATGTGCCGGAAATACAGGAAGACAGCCGCAGTAAGCGAATTTTATTCGACCTGCTCTTGTACTCAAATGCGCCCATCCTCTTCGGCATCGTTGGCTATTTCCTTTTTGTCATTACGCATCAGGTGTTAAGTACGTCTGAATTAGTCGGACTGAGTTTGGGCGTCGGTTTGGTTGTTGGTACCTGTGGCATCAACGTGGCGCACGAACTGGGGCATCGACTAACCAAAGGCGAACAGTTTTTGTCCAAGCTTATGCTGCTCCCTGCTTTATACCAGCATTTTTTCATCGAACACAACAGAGGACACCATAAAAATGTTGCGACACCGCTTGACCCTGCCACTGCGCGTTATGGCGAATTGCTGTACACGTTTTGGTTGCGCTCTATCTGGGGCAGTTGGCGCGGCGCCTGGAATTTGGAAGAAGAACGGCTTTCGAAATTAGACATGCCCGTCTTGGGGCCACAAAATGAAATGCTACGTTTCCAGATATCGCAAATCGCGTATTTGGGGCTTGTTTATGCAATTTTTGGCTTGACTGGCCTGTTGGGCGCGTTGGCAGTAGCACTTATTGGGATTTTATTGTTAGAAACCGTAAACTACCTTGAACACTACGGACTTCAGCGTAAAAACCTCGCTTCCGGCCGGTACGAACCTGTCAATCCGGAACATTCCTGGAACAGCAACCACGAGCTCGGACGTATTTTTTTGTACGAACTGACGCGCCATAGCGATCATCATTTCAAAGCCACCAGAAAATATCAGATCTTGCGGCACCTGAACGAAAGTCCGCAACTGCCATTTGGCTACCCAACCAGTTTGATGATGGCCCTTGTGCCGCCGCTTTGGTTTATGGTGATGAATCCAAAAGTAAAAGCCGTTCAAACAGCAGGTGCGGTTTAAATTATTGTTCCATTAAAATTTTTGAGTTCTAAAAAACGCATGTTACTCGCAAAAATCCAGTCTTCGATCAGCGCTTACAAAAATTGGCTTCAGTCTGTTCGCCAACACCCTAATCTGTACAAATGGGAATCGCTTCAAATTTTCCAGGAACGCTGGAACATTGAAGACCGCGACCCCGTAACCATGTACGACAGTTGTTTCCAAAACAGCGAAAACCGCAACCTTTGGCAGTCGGGCAACTGGCAACCCAAACGGATGATGATCGAGTTTTTACGCGCCGACCCCATGACCGTCCGTTTAATGTTCGAAGATTTGTATAATGAATCGAAAACAGCCGAAGGGCGATGCGGGCGATTTATCTTTGGTTGCGACGAACTTTTGCGCGACTTCAAGCGCGCGCACGTGGGCACGGTGGAAAACAACCATTACCACGATGATTTTAAGATGATTGCGCTGTACCTGGCTTTCCGATATCCGGAAAACTATGCGCCCTACGATTTTCCAACTTTCCAGAAAACACTGGAAATACTCGGCGCGCGCGATATACCACAACAAAATGATATTGAGCGTTTTTTTAAAGTAACGCGTACCCTGAAAACGTTTATAGACAAAGACCCCGAAATTGAGCCTTTACTCCAAAATAAGTTAACCCCGCATAAACATTACAGGGGCAAAACCTTGCTGCTCGTGGACGACTTTTGCACTTTTCTAACGGCGGAGGCTCAATAACGCAGCAACACTAATTTGAGTTTATTCCTGAATTCGGAAGGAATCAGGCACTCGTTTGTATTCAGTTGCAAAGCGTCTCGAAAACGCAGGCGTAAACTTTGTCCAACTGTGTTAATCAAACTGTTTCGGTCAAATCCGCCAACGGGCGACAGCAAATACTCGCTGCAAGTGCTTTCGTATTTAATTTCGTCATTAAACAGCACGTGTATTTTATCAGATGCGCGCATGGCAAAGAACGAAGAAAAAGTGCCCTCATCATCCTGCGAATATTGTTTTTTGTGCAACACCGTTTTCCATTGAGCTTTTCCGTCGGGCTGTATCGCGATCACAAACAGGTCGTCGTAATAATAGTCGACCACCATCCGCATACCGTCGCGCCAGAAGCCGCGACCCGCTGAAGCGCCACGCTGAATTTCATGGTGCATCTCGGAAAACAGTAAAACCCCGCCGTCTTGTCGCAAAATCAATTGCACCACATCTGCATCTGTGATTCCTTTATTATCGTCTTCCACGTCTTTTTGCCGCAGAATCGAAATAAATTTATCGTCAAACGGTTCATAGTTTAATAAAAACGTTTGTTCTGGCCCGGTCCTGATTTTTAAAAAAAATGTTCCTTTTGAACGTTCGCGGTTTTTATCGGAAAACAACCCGGCGCCTACTAATCGTTGGTTTTGATTGTCGTACACAAATTGTACATGACTCGTTAAAAACTCCGGCATCGGAATCTGAATAATTTCCTCCATATCCGACTGTACATGAATAATGCGATATTCATGCTCTTCTATTTTGCTTTTGCGGTTGTTGAATTCCGCAATCGTAAACAATTCGCCATTGTTATTTAGTACCAAACCCTCTAAACCGTTTTCGCTAAAATCGTATTCGTAGTGGATCATTTTGTCCCACATCACCGTCATTTTATCCAAGCGAAAACAAACGGCGTCGAGCAGCGCATGATCGGCGTTGTTATACACCACCACGACATTTCGATCTTCGCTTTTAAGCACTTCCAAAGTCGGCGGCGTAAACACATTTTCGCCGTAATCCTTCACCGTCATGCTGTCAATTAGGTTTGCGCCGGGATCGTATTTATGCAAACGCAAAAGGGTATGGCCCTTGCGGCGCTGTTTAAAAATTACTGAAAAATCATTTTTGCCGCCTACGACCATCAGAATTTGAATACCGTGCCTGCCTAAATCATCCAATTCTTTGTTCCACGACAAACGCATATTCATATCAAACGCCTGCACTTCAAACTGGTCGTACTTGTCCCTGAACAACAACACACGATCACGCATCCGGCCGATCAACTCATAGCCGTAATCATTTCGGACCGAAATCGGATCCGACACCAAGGCCTGTTGGGCGCTCGCTATAATGTTCCACGTGAAAACAAGTAGCAAGGAAAAAATCAGACGCTTAATCAGAAAACTTATTTTGTGCATATCAGTTGTAAATGATGATTCAAAACGTTTGAAATACGACTTAGTTGTGCTAAAATTACCGCATATTTCGTCAACAGAAATCCCTTTCAAAAATCGGGGGATTTTATCTTTGTGCAACCTTTATTTTCACGCATTCGCAAAAAATAACGCTTTAGCATGGAAGCATACATTATAACCGGATTTCGCTCCGCCGTGGGGAAAGCCGGCAAAGGCGGTTTCAAAAGTTATCGCCCTGACGACTTGGCCATTGACGTCATAAATCACCTCATGGCGCAGGTTCCCAACGTAGATCCTAAATTGGTTGACGACCTGATCGTGGGTTGCGCAAACCCGGAAGGCGAACAAGGTCTTCAAATTGGTCGGCAAATCAGCTTGCGCGCCCTGGGAAAAGACGTTCCAGGCATGACTGTCAATCGTTATTGCGCGTCCGGACTTGAAACGATTTCTATTGCGGTGGCTAAAATCCGCGCGGGCATGGGCCATTGCTATGTGGCGGGCGGCACCGAAAGCATGTCGCTCATTCCGATGACTGGTTACAAACTGGCGCCCAACTACAATGTGGCCTCCAATACGCCCGATTACGTAGTTGGTATGGGACTTACGGCGGAAGCGGTTTCAAAAAAATGGGGCATTTCGCGGGAAGCCCAAGATGAGTTTTCAGTTCGCTCGCACCAAAAAGCGGCGCACGCCATTGACAACGGTTTGTTCAACGACCAAATTGTGCCCGTCAAAGTATCGGAAGTTTGGGTTGAAAACGACAAGCGCAAAGAACGCGAATCTACCGTCAGTATGGACGAAGGCGTTCGGCGCGATACCTCTATGGAAGGTTTGGGTAAACTCAAACCAGCCTTTGCCGTTGGTGGATCGGTTACGGCGGGCAATTCCTCACAAACCAGCGATGGCGCATCGTTTGTACTGGTAATGTCAGAAGAACTGATGAAATCCCTTGGGTTGGAGCCGATTGCACGCTTAGCGGCTTGTTCGGTGGCCGGTGTTGAGCCGATCCACATGGGCATCGGTCCTTGTGCAGCCATTCCAAAGGCCCTGAAACAGGCGGGCATGAAACTCGGCGACATTGACCTGATTGAACTGAATGAAGCTTTTGCGGCGCAAGCGCTGGCCGTTATCAAAGAGGCTGGCTTGAACCCGGATATTGTAAATGTGAATGGCGGCGCCATTGCTTTGGGGCATCCGCTGGGTTGTACGGGCGCTAAATTGTCGGTGCAGCTGTTCCATGAACTACGTCGGCAGGATAAAAAATACGGTCTCGTTACGGCCTGCGTTGGCGGCGGACAAGGTATTGCCGGCATTTATGAACGTTTGAATTGAGGTCAAAACCAAAGGTTCAAATCCTAATCAAAAGTCATCCCGGTTATCCTGGGGTGACTTTTGTTTTAGAATAAAAATGTAAATATATTGTTTATAACTCATAAAAATTTGTTGTTTTCCACAAGGATCAACTCATCCCTATTTTTACATGAAATCACGTTCGATGATGAAACATATTCAAACAAGCATTTTTTTATTTTTTTGCCTGATCGCCACACCAGGCCGCGCCCAGGAATTTATCCTGGAAAAACTTCCGGCAACGATTAATTCTTCCTACGACGAAATTACGCCGGTGCTTAGTCGGGACGGGAAGAACCTGTATTTCACCCGCGTCGCCTATCCTATTTTTGACCATACGCTTGTAATTGACAGTACCGATGTTTCGATAAAAGATACGCCGCAAGAATACCAGAAAATTCTTTCAGAAGTGTACACTTTAATCGCAGGCTACCCGGTGTACAGCCCGGAAAAAACCGGCTTTAATCAGGACGTTTGGTTTAGTGTTGCCGACGACTCTTTTCAGTTTCAGGAAATCAGGCATCCTCGTTTTCCGATGAATAATGCCTTGCCCAATAGTTTGGTGGCCATTACACCTGATCCGAATGCATTTTATGTCATCAACAAACTACAACGCAACGGCGATATGGATCGCGGTTTTTCCCTGATTCGACGCCAGGGTGATAGTACCTGGACTTTTCCGGAGCCGATTGACATCAAGGATTATTACACCATTACTTCGGATGTAAATTTGACCATGAGTTTTGACGGCAAGGTTCTGATTTTGTCGGCCATGCGTTCTGACTCAAAAGATATGGATTTATACGTTTGTAAACGCATTGGCGAAAACAAATGGAGCGCGCCTGTACATACGGGCACGGTGCTGAATACCAACAAAAGGGAAACGACGCCGTTTTTATCAGAAGACAATACCACCTTATTTTTTTCTTCCAATCGCTGGAATACCTCTGGTGGCAACGACATTTTTATGTCCAAACGGTTGGATGATACTTGGACAAATTGGTCGGAGCCAGTTCGATTGACAGCGCCAATCAACTCCGTATATGACGACAGCCAGCCTTACTTCAACATGACTTCGGGTTATTTATATTTCACTTCCAAACGATCAGGCAGCAGTGATATATACCGGGTCAGAATCGCCCCACCCCAGCCGACGGAAATCCGCATCAATGGCCGGATTTTGAATAGCAGAACAAAAGAACTGATGACAAACGTCCAGTTGCTCTATGGCGTCGACGGTGACATTCAGCAGAAAATATCCGCGTCTGATGGCTACTTCTCCATTCAAATCCCCAAAGGAATTGCCTTTCAACTGACGCCGGCAAAATCCGGGTTTAATGGTATAACCGACACCGTGCTTTTCCGCCGCGACTATTATTATTTCCGCGACCTTGAAATTGAACTGTACCTTGACCCACTGGAATTGAACGGCAAAATTGATTTGCACAACATTTATTTCCAGCAATCTAAGGCTGTGATTTTAGAAAGTTCTTTTCCTGAATTAGAGCGCTTAGCCACCATTCTGACTGAAACACCCAATCTGAATATTCGTATAGAAGGCCACACCGATAATCAAGGAAAACCGGAAGGGCTGAAACAACTTTCCGAAGAACGGGCCGCCGCCATCAAACAATATCTCACAGACAAAGGCATTGCACCCGAACGCATAGAAACCATCGGCTATGGCGCGGCCTACCCCATTAGTTCCAATGACAGCGAAACGGAACGGGCCAAAAACCGGCGCGTAGAAATCCGCATCACCAAACTTTAAACACAAACAAGACAACCATTATACCATCTATGCAACTGTACAGCACCAATAATCCCGACCTGCGGGTAAGCCTCAAAGAAGCCATTTTTAAAGGATTGCCCGATGACAACGGACTTTTTATGCCCGTCACCATACCACAATTACCCAAAGAATTCTTTGAGCATCTGCCCGATTTATCATTTCAGGAAATCGCCTACACCGTTGCCCGCACGCTCATTCAAGGAGAAATCCCAGATGAAGACCTGCGTGGTATCATTGAGCGTTCTATGAACTTTCCGGCGCCAGTTGTAAAACTTGATGATCGAACTTTTGTATTAGAACTTTTCCATGGCCCATCCTTAGCCTTCAAAGACTTTGGCGCGCGCTTTATGGCCGAAACCATGTCTTATTTCAACCGCGCAGAAAGCAAGGAGTTAGTCATTTTAGTTGCCACTTCCGGCGACACAGGCGGGGCAGTTGCAGCCGGATTCCATAAAACGCCGGGCATACAAGTCGTCATACTCTATCCCAGCGGCAAGGTGAGTCCTTTACAGGAAAAGCAACTTACCACCCTGGGCCACAATATCCGGGCCTTGGAAATCAATGGCACCTTTGACGACTGCCAGGCTTTGGTCAAACAGGCTTTCTTAGATCAGGAAACGACTCAAAAAATTCGTCTAAGTTCGGCCAATAGCATCAACATTGCCCGTTTGATTCCGCAGTCATTTTACTATTTCGAGGCATTTAAACAGGTACGCGCCTTAGGGAATCAGGCGCCTATTGTCTACGCTGTCCCTTCCGGCAACTTTGGAAATCTTACCGCTGGCCTCTTTGCCAAGCGTATGGGACTACCCATTGAGCATTTTATCGCTGCCACCAACGCGAACGACGTAGTGCCTGAATACCTTAAGCAAGGCCAATTTACACCTCGCCCTTCTGTCCGCACCCTGTCAAATGCTATGGACGTGGGCAACCCTTCCAACTTTGCGCGCATGCTCGACCTCTACCGTTCCACGTGGAACATGATGCGCAACGACATTGCCGGCTATGCTTTTGATGATTCCCAAACAGAATCAGCCATGCGTCAGGTACTTGAGCAGCATGATTATATCATGGACCCACATGCTGCCGTGGGGTACTTGGCCCTACTGGAATACCAATTAAAGCACCCTGAACACGCGGGGATCATTCTTGAGACGGCCCACCCGTCCAAATTTATTGAAGATGTTTCGCGGATTTTAGATCAAGAGATACCCATTCCGGAACGACTCGCGGCACTTGGAAACAGGACTAAAGAGGCGGTGCCGCTCGGCACAGACTTTAATTCGTTTAAAGATTGGTTATTGAGTACCTACTAAGCGAAGTCTTTCCCTGACTATAAAGGAGCAATCATTATGGTAATTGTTCCTTTATTTACGCATCATGTTCCACGTGGAACATGATGCGTAAAACGAAACAGCGGAACATAGCGCAGACAAGATTGTGTTACTCCAATTAAACTACTTTTACTTTGCATTTCAGAGAACAAGGGAGACGAGACCATCCGCGTGAGGATCATTGTTTTCACGAGCCGAACGGGGTTTATCTGTACGTGGCATTGGCATTTGTGGATAAACGGACAAACATGCGTTCATTTGTAGGCTTCTCTTTAGTGTGGAGTATGACTTATATTGAAGGTATGTTTCAGTCAAATTAATGAAGTAGTAGAGCGCCTTGGGCTTGGGTTTTCAACCATATCAAGTGCTTGTTCCACGTGGAACACGGGGGTGGGGCAATATCGTTGACTTAAGGATTTTAAAGTCCTGAAAGGACGAAATCATTAGAATTGAACAACGCCCAATTTAAAATAGCCAAGGTTTTTGAGAAGCCCTGAAAGGGCGGAATCATACGTAGCGCCGGATGATTTCGCCCTTTCAGGGCTTAGATCTCACACGGCTTCAAAGGCACAGGGTGTTACCCTGTGTTAATGATTTCGTCCTTTCAGGACTTTAAAATCCTTAAGTCAATGACATTGGGGGGTGGGGCAGTAAAATGTAACAAGGAAAGATAGAGCAGACAAACCCAATCTACTCAAATTAAACTTCCGTCCCTCTGTGTTTTAGTAAAAAGGATTGTGATATCACGCGTAAGGATCATTGCTTTTCACGAGATGAACGGAGTTCGGCTGTCTGTGTATCACACGGTAGCCAATGCTAAATACCCAATCCCGCCATTTCAATCTTGAGCATCCGTTTACGAAACTTTTTCAGTTTGGTAAACGTACGGCAGGGCACCATATACATTTAAAAACGATAAACAAATCCTAATTTAACACCACGGATCTAATTAAGTAGTTGTTCCACGTGGAACATAGTATAGGCTTGACAACTTTAGGCTGTTTCTGGTTTTTACTTAAAGCCCCAATAAAGATAATTTTCAAGGAATCTAAAGCCTAATTCATATAGAGCCTTTCAGACAATGCAAATATGAAACAAACAAGACCTGACTAAATCGGCCTTTATTAAATACAGGATGCATTAAAGCAACTCCTTAATTATTAGCACTTACCTTCAATGATGTCTTTTTTAAACGCAGTGATGGTCTTTTTCATCTCTTTGAGTTGCTTGATACGCTCGTCGATAGACAAAAGTTTTTCCTCTAAAACATCTATCTTATCAGACACCGACAATTGATTGCTATACCACGCACCCATCAATTGACCAATTTCACTGATGGTAAAGCCAACAGATTTTGCATCGCGTATCAATTCCAGTTTCTCAACCGTTTCTTCATCATAATGAAAGTAGTTGTTAGACTTTACTTTTTCATCTCTTTTACCTTTTATCAATCCCGATTTTTCATAAAACCGTATTGTGTGGGCGGTAATACCCGTTCGCTTGGACAACTCATTTATTAGCATGGGACAAATGTAAAGCATATAAAAATAAACTACAAGTATAGACTATACTCTAATGTTGTAGGTTTAAAATCATCGCCCTAATTTTGCGCCATCAAAAAATAAAAACATGAAAAAAACAGTATTCATCACCGGAGCATCAAGCGGGATTGGCAAGGCCACCGCAGTTTATTTTGCCCAAAAAGGTTGGAACGTTGCCGCTACCATGCGCAGTCCCGAAAAGGAAGCAGAACTTATTACCCTGAGTAATGTCCAATTATTTAAACTGGATGTGACCAACAATGATAGCATCTCAACTGCGATCAAGGAGGCTATAACCAAGTTTGGTAAAATAGATGTACTGGTAAACAATGCCGGTTATGGCGCCGATGGTGTGTTTGAAGCCATGACGGATGAGGTGATCGAGAATCAATTTAACACCAACGTGTTCGGTTTGATGCGCGTAACGAGGGCCATCATACCACACATGCGCGCCAATAAATCCGGCGCCATCGTACAAATTGCATCTATGGGCGGGCGCATCACTTTCCCTTTATTCAGCATTTATCATGGAACCAAGTTTGCGGTAGAAGGTTTCACTGAATCATTGCACTATGAGTTGAAACCGTTTAACATCAGGCTTAAACTGATCGAACCCGGCACCATCAAAACTGAGTTTTACGGAAAAGGACGGGTGGCTATAACCGGAAGCGATTTACCCGAGTATAAGGAATTCGTTGAAAAATGCGAAAAAGTTTCGCAAGCGCCTGCTCAAAACGGTGTTACACCCGATACCGTGGCAGCCACCATTTTTAAAGCGGCCACCGACAATTCCA
>JBAXTB010000118.1:0-14871 GCA_037130425.1 Bacteroidota bacterium | reverse complement strand
AAACGGCTGGGTTATCCGCGTAGACTCACTCGGTTGTCTGGAGCCGGGCTGTGATTCTCTTTTTACAGCGGTGGATGATCCTCCTGTCAACAACCAGATCGGTATGTTGCTGGCGCCTAACCCGACTGTAGGTGAAGTTCGGCTCAGCCTTTCCGACCCGCAGGCCGTTCTGCTTGGCGTGCGGGTTATGAACATGCAAGGTCAGGTGGTTGAGGATATGCAGTTTCTGCGCAGCGCCACTTGGCACGGCTGCGTTTTGAACCTTGGGAATCAAGCGCCGGGTGTGTACGCGGTGCAGGCGCGCACGAGCGTGGGGTGGGTCGTGGGGAAGGTGGTGAAGGAGTGAGGGTTAAATCATTTTTTGTGCAGAATTTCAAGGCACAGATTTTACGCGGAAATCGTTCAGTGTAAAATCTGCGCCTTGAAATCTGTGCCAAATAAAAATGTATGGGTTTATATTAATTCCTTTTCTTCAACAACTCCTTAGCCGCCCCGGCGTAATACTCCGCCGAAGTCTGTCCATCCTTCAAACCGGTATCCAAAATAATCCAGCTGATTTCCGGGCGCAGGGCAAAGGTTTGCGGGTTTTGGCGTATGCCGATAAAGCCGGCCAGGAATTCCATGTTGTACATCGTGCCGTTGTCATTGAGTATAACGTCGGCTTTGCCGAGGCTGCCGGGCAAGTCTGATACATCGAGGGTTTTGAGGCCAAAACTTTCAGGTTCCGGAGCAATAATCCTTGGCAGGCTATACAATTGCTCGCGTTGTTCCTTTGCCTTTTTGCCCTTTTTCCCTTTTTTTTCGATATTTTGTTGGATTTTTTTCCATTCCGCCTTGCGTTCGTCAGCCTTTATTTCGTAAGCGGCAAACGCTGTTTCAAAATGCTGACTCGAATCGGGATGGGTGATCCAGGGGTTGGGTTTTTCCTTGATATAGGGAAAAAAGTTTAACATCCAACCGCTTAAGAAAGGATCCTGGGTGCAACCGGCAGGATAGAAGCGTTTTTTAACCATTTTAGCCCAAAAATCAGCGTCGACCTGACCTTTTGAGGCTTGGGTAAATTCATGCAGCACCGGTTTCAGCGGGTCAATCCACCAGGCAAGGTCGTACTGAGCCAAGGATGCGGCATGTTGTTCGAGCAGTTCCCAGTCAGCCGGGGCGCCTTCGAGCGTAATTTCGGGTATGCCGCACATCAACATAAACCGATAGTCGAAAAAAGGATCCATCGCGCGCATGAGCGAGATGTCAAAGGCGGCCTTTTCTATCGGGCCAGTCGTTGTAAATTGCGGCAAACAATTGGCGGCCAGATCGCCTTTGGTTTCTTTGGCAATCTTTTTTCCAAATTCGTCAAATACGTTTTCCCAAGGGTTGTCGGGGTTGCCTTTTGTCCAGGCTCGAACAACCTCAAGTGTTTTTGGTCCTTGAAAATCAACGAAATAGGGCCGCATTTTTTCCGGATCAGCTTCAATATGGCTTGCAAAACCCTGTAAAATCAGCAGCCAAATCATATCGGGCGACAACACGAGGGGTCTGTGTTCAGCGTAAGCGGTGACCATGGCGGCGGCTACGGCGTTGGCGCTGTAGGTGTTCACCAATTCGCCACTGCCTTTTGCGGCGGCTTCGATGATGATGCGTTTTGGAAAACGGTTATCGTTCATTAGGCTCCATTTGTCTTCCTGTTTTATGGAGGAATCCTTTTCAACATAGATACGCCAGGCGCCTACATTGCGCCCCTCCAATCCAACAGCGGCCTCCTGGGCTTTTCGATAGGGCACGGTTTGGTGTAGTTCGGTCGCTTTGGGAACGCTGCAAACGTTGAAGGTTACGGAGGTTTGAGCGGGCACCTGTGTAGAAAACAGGAAGGTGTGTATCACCAATAATGACGTGATGATCCGGGGGAATTTTTTCATGTTTCGGAGTAGTTTAGGTGGGTGAACGAATAAAGTGGTTTGCGTGAAATCACACAGTCACAACGCATCGGGTAAAAATTTCGTTTCACGAAATACTTCATTTACAAATTAATGACAGTTTATCTCAACTTAAAAACATTTTATCCATGCCAAGAAGGCCTGAATTGCAATATATTATTCTATGTACTGGCAGCGTAGCCGTGTAGCGCCAAACCATGTTCGGCACGCAGCACGCAATGTTAAACAACGAACATGACTTTGGGCAATACCCGATTTTAAAACAAAAACGCAATATCTTTGCGTCCATTCATTTAAAGCCTCATCCAGGTATTTCATACCAATATAAGGAACCGACGGCAGGCGGATACTGTTTGAAAACTAAAATAAAACCTGTCTATGTCTGAAACAAAAACATTTACCCCGTACCAAATTTTCATTATTGCGGTACTGGCGCTTTTACAATTCACTGTTATCCTTGATTTTATGGTGCTGTCGCCGCTGGGCGCGCAATTATTAGCAGAACTCAACATCAACACCCAAAAGTTTGGTTTTGCGGTATCTGCATACGCTTTTAGCGCAGGCGCTTCGGGCTTGTTGGCGGCAGGTTTTGCCGACCGTTTCGACCGCAAACGGTTGCTGCTGTTTTTCTACGCGGGTTTTATTGTCGGCACCTTGCTTTGCGGTCTTGCACCGAATTACCATTTATTGCTCGCGGCCAGGATCATTACCGGCATTTTCGGCGGGGTGATCGGGTCGGTTATTTTTGCCATCATTTCCGATCTGTTTCCCATGCAGGTGCGCGGGCGCGTGATGGGTTTTGTGCAAATGGCTTTTGCGGTCAGTCAGATATTGGGTTTGCCCATCGGCTTGTATTTGGCTAATTTGTGGGGTTGGCACGCGCCTTTTTTGATGATTGTGGGCCTTGGAATCCCGTTTTTTATCCTGATTTGGTTAAAAATGGAGCCTGTGGATGGGCATATTCATTTACAACAGCCCAACTCGCCTTTTCGGCACTTATTTGAAACGGTGTCCAAGCCGATCTATTTACAAGGTTTTACCGCCACTATTTTGCTGTCTACCGGTGGGTTCATGCTGATGCCCTTTGGCAGCGCGTATGCTGTCCACAACCTTGGCATTACGATGGAGCATCTGCCGATTGTTTATTTGGTAACTGGAATTAGTTCCTTGATAGCCGGCCCGTTATTAGGGCGTTTGGTAGACAAAGTGGGCAAATACCCGGTTTTTGTGGGCGGTACGCTGCTCACAACAGTGATGGTGTTTGTGTACACGAACCTTGGAATCACGCCGCTTTGGGTGATTGTAACATTAAATGCCGTGTTGTTTGTAGGTATCACGTCGCGCATGATTTCGGCGTCTGCCCTGATGAGCGCCGTTCCAGATCCGGCCGACCGGGGCGCGTACATGGGGGTAAATTCCTCGATTGCGCAGATTTCAGGCGGTTTTGCTTCGGCGATTGCCGGCATGATCGTGTATCAAAACGAAAGCGGGTTTCTTGAGCACTACCCTATCCTCGGCTATGTGGTATGCGGGAGCATGATTATTACGATCTTTATGATTGGGATGATAAATAAAATTGTACAACGCAAAATGGCGGCGGCGGCTTTGGTTGCCGTACCTTAACAACTAAAAATGCAAGCGTTTATGAAAGCCTTTGCCTGCCTGTTGCTGCTGTCATCATTTACGGATGGTAGAATCGGCATCGTGAGGCTTATTGAAGAAAAACATAAGGCCGAACTGTTTCACGCGCACAAAGCGATCGCGTTTGACGTGCATTTGGAACTCAAAGGCCGCCCGCACACGGATTTTCAATTTGTAAGCCTCACCAATTCAGGCAATGTTAAAATGCTGCGCTCCGATGGAACTACGGTTTTGTTTAAAAACGGCGTTTTTGTTACAAATGGGAAAACACCGGATGCGCTTGCCCGTTTTGACGCCCTCAGTTGGCACTATTTCTTTATGGTGGCCTTTAAATTGCAAGACCAAGGCGTTCAAATTGAAGATTTAGAAGACCGCAATCTTGAAAATACGGCCTATCGCTGCGGAAAAATGATATTTAAATCGGGCACCGGGGAAACGCCCAAGGACTGGTACCTGCTTTTTGCCAACAAACAAAACAGCCGCTTGGAAGCAATGGCCTTTAATGCCACGAATGCAGGCACACTTACGCAACCTGCCGCCATTCGTTATTCCGATTGGCAAAGCATCGGCGGGGTACCATATTCGGCAAGCTGGACTTTTCATCAATGGAACGACGCGCGTGGATTCGGCAAACTGCTCGGATCCGCGCGCGTCGATCATGTGCGTTGGGTGGAAGAAACGGAGGGTGTTTTTGATTCCGCTTCGAAGTAACGCCCTGGTTATTGCTTTTTTATTTCCAAAATCTTGATTTCTACCCGCTGGTTTTGGGCGCGCCCTTCCTTGGTGGTGTTGCTCGCAATCGGTTTGCGTTTGCCGTAACCTTTATACAAAACACGTTTAGAATCAACGCCTTTGGCTACTAAATAATCCGCCGCAGCCTTCGCGCGCGCGGTGGAAAGTTTATCGGCAAAGGCATCAGAAGGGGCATTGTTGGTGTGGCCGCCTATTTCGATTACAATTGTGCCGTTTTCCTGCAAGAAATTGTACACCTCATCCAATACCGGGTAACATTCCGGACTAAGACGCGAGCTGTCGGCGGCAAATTTTAGTTGTTCCACGCGAATGGCCTGGCCGCTTTGCAAGTTTGCGGCAGAGAGTTCAGGCAACATACGTTTACCGATTTCAATGGCGGCGGTATTTGTACAACCTGCTGCATCTGTTACGGTTACGCCGTGGCTGCCCAAGGTCAGTTTGGAGGCAGATGCGATGGTTTCGGCGTTATCCCAAGCAATGTTGTAGGGTGTTTTGCCGCCTTTGATGTCAATCGTCGCCCAGCCGTCCTTGGTACGGTCGGTGGTGGCGCCGCCGCTGCGGACAACGCTTACCAACAATGGATCGGGGCCTTTTACGGTAGTCGTCAACACTTGCGTATTTCCCTTTGCATCAGAAACGGTCACCTCGTAAGCGCCGGCTCGTACATTGATTACGCCGTCAGAAAACCATTCTTTAACACTCCATTGGTATTTATACGGTGGTTTGCCACCGCTCACGGTTACTTTTAAGCCGCTCGTTTCACCGGCGCATTTGATTTGGCCGGTTTCAGCGATGTTTGCAACAAGCGCCAGTACATTTTCCGTAATTTGAACGGTGGCCGTGGCGGTGCAAGCATTGGCGTCGGTAACGGTAACTGCATGTTGCGCGGGCGCGAGTTTGGCTGCGGTGGCTGTTGTTTCTCCGTTATCCCAGGCGTAAGTGAACTTCCCGGCGCCGCCTAAGGCTTGCACGCTTGCTTTTCCATCGGAATTGCCGGTGCTGGCAGGCGCCAAAGCCGTTGCATTTACGGCAATTTGCTGCGGCTGACGGATATTTATGGTCGCTGTAGATGTTGTGCCGGGCGCGTCGGTAACAGTGACGGTGTAGATTCCGGCAAGCAAAGAAGTTGGAACATCGCTTATTTTAGCGTCGCTCCATTTGTATTGATACGGTTCTTTGCCGCCTGAAACGGATACTTTTACGGTAGTTGGCTGCCCAAAACATTTTATTTTGCCGATTTCCTCTATAGAAACCACCAAAGGAAGGATATTTTCCGTGATTTCAACCGTGGCGGTGGTAGTGCAGCCATTGGCGTCGGTCAAGGTGACGCTGTGTTTGCCGTTGTTGAGTTTGGCCGTGGAAACGCCGGTTTCGGCATTATCCCACAAATAAGTGTATTTTCCGGTGCCGCCTTTTCCCTGCACACTTGCTTTGCCGTCTGTTTTACCGGTGGAGGCAGGTGAAACAGCAGTGGCCACGGCTGTGAATGGTTCGGGCTGTTTCACGGTAATGGAGGCGGTGGCTGTTGTGCCGACTGCATCTTTTACGGTCAATTGATAGGTTCCGGCTACGACGTCCAAATTAGCGCCGTTTGCCAGGTTATCAGTCCAGGTATAAGTCCATGGCGTTTTGCCGCCGATTACCATGGCAGATACGGATGCTTTTTCACCTGCGCATTTAATCTTGCTGTTTTCAATCAACTGAACGGAGAGCGCCATGATATTTTCGGTCATGGTGATTGCAGCCGTCGTAGTACAACCATTTGCATCAGAAACCGTTACGCGGTGTTCGCCGGGGTTGAGTTTCACGGCTGTGGCCGTATTTTCAGCGTTATCCCAGGCAAAATTGTATTTGCCGGCACCGCCAACCGGTTGGACAAGCGCCTTACCGTCTGATTTTCCGGTTCCGGCAGGACTTTGAACCATGATGGAAGCCGTAAGTACCTCCGGCTGTTTTATCGTAATGGAACTTGTAAAGGTACCGCCGGCCGCATCTGTTAGCGTTAAGTTGTACACACCGGCCGGGACGTCGCTGGGTTGATCGCCTTTTATGGTTGGCACATTCCAGGCATATTGGTAAGGCGCTTTGCCACCCGACGTCGTTACTTTTAAAGTTGCTTTGCCTCCGTTGCATTTTACAGGCGCCGTTTCTTCAATAGTTGCCGATAAAACACCGCGTTTCTGTGTAATAACAACCGTAGATGTCGCGCTACAACCTTTTGATTCTGTTACAGTTACCGTAAAAGTACCTTCCGTCATTTTTTTTGTAACGGCAGATGTTTCACCATTACTCCATTTAAACTGATACGGTTTGGCGCCGCCGCCTTCTACGGTTACTTCAGCGCTGCCGTCGGCAAGACCGGGGCCGCTTTCTGGCTGTTTTTGGCGGGTGCTAAGTTTAGGCTTGGCATCGCTGATGGTAACTTTGGAAGTTTTAGTGCTGCCGGTAAGGTCTGTTACCGTGACGGTGTAATTTCCTGCCGGCAGATTTTTAGGATTATCGCCGGTCATCGAGGATTGAGACCAAGTATATGTGAAGGGCGTTTTGCCGCCTTCAATTTTTACGATGAGTGCAGCGTCTTTGCCGTTGCCACTACAGCTTAATTCATTTTCCACAAGGCAATTTACCGTAAAGGAAGATGATTTTTCTACATGATAAAGCCCCTTGTCTTCTGTTCCTATCCAAACTGCGCCGTCCGCATCACTTTCAAGGCAAAGACCGTATTCGCTGGTGTAATATTCTGGTCCGCTGAAGGTATCAAATTCATCAGTCTTCAAATCATAGCGGGTCAACATGTGCGACAAAATCCAAAGGTTACCGGCAGGGTCGAAATCAAAATCAACAGCCTCGCCTTCAAAGGCTTTATCGTTGATATGGTCAATCCGCTTAAACTTTTCTCCCTGCACTTCCCAAAGTTCGCTGTCACCCAATACAAAAAAACCGGCGCCGACTGCCCGAATCCGTTGGATTCCAAAGTCGTCGAGCTCGGTTTTCCATTTTTTAGGCACGCCTATCATCAGACCTTCTTTGTTGCCGATCCAATATTTCCCACTTGCGTCTTGAAAGATGCAGGTAATTTCATTTGATTTTAACTTAGAATTGCTGGTTGTATATTGTTCAACAAGGGTTAGCGCAGGATTGGTTTTAAACTGCAACAAACCAGAAAACTTGGTGCCGATCCAAAGCCAGTCATTTTTTGCGTCGTACCAGGCTGAGGTGACATCCGTCGCATTGCGCGCCACTGAGAGCATAACATCGGAAGCCCAACGTTTATCAATATTGCCGCCGAAGAAAGATAATACGGATTGCTCGCCCGGTTGAAGTGGGGTTGGAGTACCTAAATTGCAGGCTCTTACCTGAAATATTTCCTGACCGCTGGCAACCCATTTGAACTGATCGCCGCTTGATTGAATATTGCGAACCGGTTTGCTCAGGTTGACTGCCTTGCAACGGTCTACATTATATTTCGGTTTCTGGGACCACAATGCATTAGCGCTTAAACAAACGAGCGCCAGCACAAACAATTTGGGGAAATTCAAAAGATTCATCATATAAAAGGTAAAATAGTTAAAAACGCGCCGTGATACCCGCCATAAAGTTGGTTCCAACCAGCGGATAATCAGCCCAACGCGCCCGACGATTGTTCAATAAATTATTGACGTCAAGGAACGCGCCGAAGTTTTTGGTAAAGTTATAGGAACCCCCAAAACCCAAATCAAATAATATTTTACTTTGTTTGGCGATGCCTTCCGAATTGTTGTACCAAATACCGTCGGCAATGAAACAATTACCTTTTAAGGTTGCTTTGCCATCAAGCAGGGTGTATAAAGCGCCGAAATTACCTTCGAGTTTTGGCAAGCCCCAAGGCTTTTTCTCCCGGCTTGTTTCCATCGTGATGTTCTCGCTTAAAGTACCGGTAAGGGCTAAAGATTTGAGCATCTTTATTTTAACTGAAACCTGGGCATTCACCATTTTAACGGTATCGTACACCGCCTGGAAACGCGTAATTCCCTCCGTTGTGTACAAGGTTTGAAATAAGGCAAGGTTAGAGGCTTTATTGTACCCTACCTGACCGGAATACTCCAGCCAACCGAAATCGCCTTTTAAGCCGCCGTAGTAACTATCCAAACGCGTATTGCGCAGTTTTGAACCGCGAATTTGAATAAACGGATTGTATTCCGACATGGTGCGGTAGGTATTTTTCCGCAAATCGCCCGTAACGCCGGCAAAAATCTGGAAACCATCGCCGAAAACGCGCAAACCAAGTTCGCAATCCGGAAACACGCTAAACACATCGCGGTTGCTGGCAAAGTTTCCACCAATTTTCAATTTCAGGATGTCTGAGTGAAACGTGAAGGACGGTTGCAGGTAAATATTATTCAGGTTTTGTTTTACCGTATCGTCGAACGTGGTAAAATCGGTGCGGATGATGAAACGCAAGGGGTGTTTTTCTGCAAACCATTTGGTAGCCGAAAGCGCCAGGTCAAAGCCGGTTTCCCGGTTTGCATAGTAATCGTTCATCAAATAAAACTTGGGCGCGATCGAGAAATTAAGATCTGCGTCGGTGCGTTCCTTGTTGTACAGACGCCCGCCAATGTCCAATATTTTGTAATCCTGGCGCACCCGGTTTTCTAATGCGGTTATAGAATCGTGGTTGTAACCGTAGAAATGCACCCGGTCAAAACTATATCCGATTTTGCCTTCCACGGCTAGCTTGTCATTGATATAATAATTGCCGGTTACCAAGCCGTCGTTAAGAAAGAACTTTTGGTTTTCAAGCGCTTTATCGGCGCTTTGGTTGTGGTGGCGGAACCAGATTTTGCCGTCAAATTTATCTTTAACATTAAGGGCGTAACCGGCTTCAGCCCACAAGGCCGTCGGAACGCCGCCGCCTAATTTTGCAAATCCCCTGTAAATTTCATCTTTTTTGCCCGATTTCATCCCGATTGGGCGCAATTTTGGCGCATCGTATTTCACGGCCAAGGGACGTTGCGGCACGTAATAATCTTGCAATTTCGTGGTCGTGTCAAGGACTGGCAAAGTTGGCGAAACGCCGATTTTATTTGATTCCAGCAGGCGCGCATCAAATTCTTTTACGATGTTGACGCTTTCGCCAGGCAGTTCTTTTTGTGAAAAGGCATAAGGCGCGCCGAAAAACAAGCAAAATGACGCTGCCAACAAAAATTTATGATTGAGCATAACGATTGAATAAGTTGGATTTTACTCCCCGATTTTTACAGGGAGCCGGATTTGATTTTCGTCAAGTTTAGTTGCGCTCGTCCATATCGAGCAGGTTTCCGCCCTTATTGGTCGTATTGTTCATGGTTGGCGCCGTTCCCAATTTGTTGTATTTCTGACGCGCAGTCGTCGTGATCGTAGGATCGTCGCCCTTGTAGTTTTCCAACACTGCTTCCAAAGCAGCCGTCGCGCTGTTTTTATCGCCCTGATCGGCATATACGTCGGACAGGAGGATCAGGTTGCGCGCAATCCAGTTGTCATAACCGGCGCTCGCCTTGTTTGCTTCCGAAAGCAATTCTTCTGCCTGATTGTATTTGTGCTGTTTATACAGAATTTGGCCCATCAAATGATAGGATTCGGCCATCATTTCATTTTGTGTTTTTACAGACACTTCCTGCAGGGCCGGGTACGCGCGCGGGTAATCGCCTTTGTCGTAAGCCATTTTGCCAACATAATATTTGGCCGATGCAATTTGTTCGGCAGATGCAAGCCCGGAACTTGAAATTTTTCCGGCGTAATCATTTACCGACACAGAATTATTGGTTTGATAAGCCGATTTAATGGCCATCAACTGGGCGTCGAAACGGGATGCTTCGGTTGGCGCCGATTCTTCCCATTTGCGGGCGAATTCGAAGGCTTGGGAATAGTCTTTGTCTTTGTTGTACGCGATCCAGGAGGCTTTTTCGGCGGCTTTTGGGTATAATTTGCTTGGACCTCGGTTGACTACTGCGCCATAATCCTTGAGCGCCATGCTGTACTTCTTGATGTCGTTGGATGCATAACATTCTCCGCGATAATAGTAGGCACTCAGGGCGTTCCTTCCGTTCGGATATTTAGCCAAATAGTTGGAAAAACCGTCGATTGCCTGCTGGAAACGGCCATTTTGATATTGAATTTCAGCCGATTGGTAGGTTACGCTGTCTTTGGAGCCGGACGTAACATTATAACCGGGAACCGTTTCCACAAATGCAAAATACTCGTCGGGGCGGTTTAAGTCTTTTACATAAATTTCCTGCAAGGCCGCAAGCGCGTCTTTGGCTTCCGAGTTTTCAGGGTTATTGGCAAAAACCTGCTTGTAATAATTCACCGAAGCCGTCGTATTTCCCTGATTATAGGAAATCAAACCGAGTTTCAACAGCGCCTGGTTAATCAGGGAAGAACGGCCGCGGAAATCAGACACCAAGCGTTTGAGCGGCGGAATGGCCTGATCCAACTTGTTCATTTCCTGGTAGGTGTCGCCCAACAAAAACAAGGCTTCGTCGGTGTAACGGCTGTTCGGGTATTTGTCAATCAGGCTTTCCAGCGCCACGGCCTTGTCGAGCGGGCTGCCTTGCAAACCTTTGATAATTGCTTTTTGGTAAATCGCGTATTCAAAACCCTCATACTTCTTGGTCACGGCTTCGTTGTAATAAGCGAGCGCGTCGGAATACTGATTGTTTTTGAAATGACAGTCGCCCGCGCGCAAGACGGCATCGCCCAGAACGGCTGTACGAATATGGTCATTTTTGATTTTATCGTCATTGCGCTTAATGCCGTCTACGCAGGCTTTGAAATTGCTCAGCGCCGATTTGTAGTCCTTGAGTTTCAGGTGGTTATAACCTTGCACATAATTGCCCATCACAAGGCTGCTTTCTTCCGGCAGGTCGTTGTAACTTTTGCCTTGCGTGAGGAAAGAGCCGATATGCTGTTTAGAAACCGCATATTCGCCCGATTCATGCGCGATGGTCCCGATCCAGAAGGAGCAAAGCGTGGAGGTGCGTTTGTCAAGCGGATATTCCAAAGATTTATTGAAATAACGGCGCGCCTCGTCTTTCTGGTTATTTTGGTACAATTGAAGTCCGCGGAAATAAGCCACTTTCTGGTAGGTTTCATTCAAGCGCGGCGTGCGGTTTTTAACGCCTTCTAATGTAGCCAATGCGCGGTCGTAATCGCGGGTATTCAGGAACACTTCACTCATAAGCGCCTGAGCGTCTTCATAATACGGCGAATTTGTCGGAATACGCTGCAAGGCGTCAATGGCGTCGCGGTCGTATTTCAATTCATAACTCAATTTGGCGTAATTGATGAGCGCGTCTTCTTTAACCGACTTGTCGTAGTTGAGGCTCGAAGCCTGCCCAAACGCATTGCGGGCGGCAAATTTGTTTTTGGTTTTCAAATAACAATCGCCGAGGTGGTACAAGCCGTTTTGGCCGAGCAAACTGTCCTGCTTGGAGAGTTGCTCAAAGTTTTCAATGGCATTTTTGTAATACCCGTTTTGGTACTGCGCATAACCGAGTTGGTAATAATCGGCCGGGCGCAAGGAAACGCCGTTGTTGGCGGCATATTCGAGGTACGGAATCGCTTTTTTGAAATCGCCTTTTTCGTAATAAGCCTGTCCGACCAACTGGTTCAGTTCCGGGCGATTTTTGATGTTGCTGTCCTGCGCCTTGGAAGCGCCATAGGAAATTACCTGATCGTACTGCTTTTTAGCCGCGTAAATCTGGGTAATATAATAAGGTACAGCCTGTTTGTATTTATCGGACTGTTCGCAACGCGCAAATGCTTTAGCGGCCTCGTCGTATTTGGCTTCAAAAAAAGCGCAGCAGCCATAGTAATAATTGGCCGGGTAATACCATTCGCTGCGGGTATTCTCTTTTAGGCTGCCCAAAGCGCCCTTCGCACGCGAAAATTGCTTGGTAACAAAATAAGCGTACCCTTTTTTGAACTGAATTTCGTCGCGCGTAGGGCCCGACGCGCTGGGCGCCATGTCGTAATACGTGAGCGCCTTGTCGTACTGTTTGTTGTTGAAATAGTAGTCGCCGATTTCAAGCGCAGCCTGGCCGGCAACCGGTGAAGGCGCATTTTCCCGCAGAAAATCGAGTACCAATTTTTCGGCTTCCGGCTGATTGAGGCGAACGGCGCATTTGGCATGGTAAAGTTCAGCGTCGGTTTTTACCGAGCGCCATTCCGGCTCATTGGCCGGACGCAGCAAATCCATAGCCGAGCGGAATTCCTTCTGCGCAAGACCATACAGGCTTTGGTTAAAGAAGTCGACACCGCGGTTGTACGCGAGGTTTGCCTCGGTGTAGACGGTTGTTTGCTGCGCCTGAAGCGCAATCGTGGCAAACAACAAAAGGAAGGAGCACAAGCCATTCCGAAGGTTCATGTCAAAGAGGATTTAAGTTTTGATTGTATTTTTAAACGGCATGAAGCGGATTAGCGATTCAAAACGCCGAAATTTTGTGTAAATTTTAACAGCATTCGATGGAATCAAAGGATTTCTTGAATGCGTTCACTCCGTCGCAATTGGTTTTGTGCAAATTATCCTGGTTATTAAACCCAAAGGCACAAAACCTATTGCTTTGGCGTATAAAACGCAAAAACCGGGGCGAAAATATGGAAAGCGACAGAAAGTTCAAGGATAGGCGCAAGATATGTCATAAAGCCTGCACTTGCGGGCTGTTTGCGGCCTAATAATGACAAAACTTTGTACTTTTACAACACCAAGGAATTTAAAAAGTTTGATTGGGGGAGCCTGGAACCCCAATCCATTTAAAAGCTCATTTGGCCGGCTTCCGTATTTCTGTCATTCTTCCACGAAATAAAAAAGCATTTTGACAGCAGTTTTGTCCGAACGGCTAAAGGCGTTTACCTTTGCCGCACAACAACACCCTCCTGTTCATGGATTTTTTCTTCGCTACGCTTTTTTCGCTGTTCAGTATTGTTGATCCGCCGGGCGCTATTCCGGTTTATGTAGCCCTCACGAGTGGCCGCCCAAAAGCAGAACGGGATCGTATTGCCCTGAATACCAGTTTGTATTTCATGATTATTTTGGTTGTATTCTTTTTAGCGGGTACATACATCCTGAGTTTTTTTGGGTTAACGCTACATGCGTTGCGCATCGCAGGTGGTATTACCCTGCTAATCAGTGGTTTTGGTCTGATGTCGGGCAGTTTTGCCAAACGACGCGGTTATGATGAGTCGGTTGAAAAACAGGCGCATGACCGGAATGATATAGCGTTTTCGCCGATGGCCATGCCAATGTTATCGGGGCCGGGTTCGATTTCCTATTTGATTACACAGTTCAACCAGCACCCGCAATGGAATGAACGCCTAACGATCATAGCAGCAATACTTGGTATGGCCGTCATGGTTTGGGGCTGCCTACGCATTGCGCCGTTTTTGTTTAAAGTATTTGGTCCGGGCGGCTTGAACGCCATTGCCCGGATTATGGGCTTTATCGTCATTGCCATTGGCGTACAATTCATTGTAGACGGCATGGTGCATTTAGTCGCAGAACTGGGTAGGTTTCAATAAGCATCTCTCTATAAATAATTAAAAATCAATTTTTTATGAAAATTGCAATCGGTTGCGACCACGCCGGTTTCCCATACAAAGACGGCTTGGTTGCCATGCTGCAAGCCCAGGGCCACATGGTACAGGATTTTGGAACCCACTCGCTCGAATCTGTTGATTATCCTGATTTTGCGCACGCGGTGGCGCTGGCTGTGGAGTCCGGTCAGGCAGAATATGGCATTTTGCTTTGCGGCAGCGGAAACGGCGTGGCGATTACGGCCAACAAACACCAGGGCATCCGTTGTGCGATATGCTGGACAGAAGAACTGGCCTCCTTGGCGCGGCAACACAATGACGCGAATGTCATTGCATTGCCGGCCCGCTTTATCCCGGAAATTTTAGCCCAGGCGATGGTGCGTATTTTTATCAGCACCGAGTTTGAAGGTGGACGTCACGCGCGGCGCGTGGAAAAAATCGCTTGTTAGTGCTGCACCACCACTTTTAAAGGCGCAAAATGATCTTGGCCAGAAACCAGTCGGAGCGCATATACGCCTGAAGGTAATTGATTGATTTTGAGCACAATGCGGCTCATTTCCTGATCCTGAATATTTTGTTGAAACATCAGCCGACCGGAAAGATCAGTCAAAACGACCTTGCCGGAAAAAACATGGTCGCCCGCGCCTGTGAACCCGATGGTGTTGGATGCGGGATTGGGGCTAATCTGGATTTGCAAGGTATTTTCAACCGGATTCTTTGTACCCGTCACCGACTCCATCGGGATCGAATAAATGCCGCGCCCGTGTGTGCCTGCGTACAGGCGCCTGCTTGCCTGACGTATTTTTAAATCAAATACATACACATTGGGTATGCCCTCGCCGAATGGCGCCCAGTTGATTTGATCGGCATCGGAATAATATACGCCGATGTCGGTTCCGATCAATAAATAATTGGTTGGCGCATCATAAATCACGCAATTGACAGGCACATTGGGCAGGTTGGCGCTGATATTTTGCCAGGAAGCGCCCGCATTGGTCGT
>JBAXTB010000117.1:0-15278 GCA_037130425.1 Bacteroidota bacterium | reverse complement strand
AGGTACAGTCTGTTTTTAACCATGTTGCCGGTAAAAAACAGGTCTTGCAGGCCGTCATTGTTAAAATCGCCGATAGCCACCCCGCCGCCGTTGTAGAAATATTGGTATTTAAAAATGCTAAAGGATTCCTTTTCCACCAGCAAATTGCGAAAATCAATGCCGGTTTCTGATTTCGACAAGCGCGTGAACAGGTGCGTGTCCTGTGTGTGCGTGCATTGCAGTCCGCAAATGAGTACCAAAAAGAGATAAAAAGGCGATTTGTTGCGCATACAACCAAATTTTGGGCGAAAATAGGGCAAAAAGCAGGGCTGTTGCACCTTCGCGGCGCAAACAGCCCTAAATAACCATTGTATGAAGTATTCACTAAATTTTAATCAACATCCCACCAAAGGCTGGTACCGCCGTTGTCGGGACCGCCGAGGCACTGAACCGCTTTGGCTACTTCTGCCGGGTTGGTTGAATACTCGCTTGTAGGGAAATTGATCCGTTTGATGAATTTTTCCGAATCAATCTTGCCTCCCGAAGTATTCACTTTTACCGGGAACAGTTTTGGATAACCGGTACGACGTACTTCCGACCAGGCTTCCTGACCGTCTGGGTACATAGCGATCCATTTTTGCGTGATAATTTTTTCAACTTTGGCGCTTTGGCTCGCAGCGTCATCCCATTTGATGGTCGCTGTGCCTAAGTGCGGGTCGCCGGAAGGCACATTGTTGTCGGGATTAACCGTATCAACATAAGGCACAGGTTTGCTCGTGCCATCTGCTAAGTAGCTTGTTGCATCAAGACCATATTGGGCAAATGAGGTTGTAATACCCGTTTCATACAGCGATTGTGCGGTTCCTTTCATATCCCAACCCCGGACAGCGCCTTCTGCACGCAGGAAATATACTTCGGCTGCAGTCATCAACTGTACTTTGCCGAGGTCAACCAACGTAGAGTAGCCTAAGTATTGCACTTTGTCGGAGATCGCGATGCCCTGACGGATTCCCTTGAATTGGCCGGGCACGGCTTCCGAAGGATTGAAATATTTGCCAAGAC
Source organism: Bacteroidota bacterium (assembly GCA_037130425.1). Lineage (GTDB taxonomy): Bacteria > Bacteroidota > Bacteroidia > Chitinophagales > Saprospiraceae > M3007. The sequence goes on along the minus strand of JBAXTB010000117.1, from coordinate 14,237 downwards.
GTGGGTCATTGTAACCACCCAAAATGCTTTCCATCGGAGCGCCCATGCGAATATCGTTCCAGGCATTGTCCATTACATTCAGTGGGTGCGTAGCGCCTGATTCACTGGTAACCAGGAAGTTATCATCATTCGTAAGGATAACGCCCAGCGGATGGCTCAGCGCTTTTTCGCCTTCCGTTTTTGCGCGGGCCGGATCTACTTTAGAGATACGAAGCGCCAAACGGAGGCGCAATGAGTTCGCAAAGCGTACCCATTTGTTATAATCGCCGCCATACACAAGGTCAAAATTGGTAAACGATTTCCGCGAATTAGCATCCTGTGCAAGTGGCGTCAGTGTTGCAACTGCTACGTCTAAATCCTTGAAAAATGCGTCGTAAGCATCTGCCTGGCAATCATATTCGACGCCACCGGCGGATGTCACCTTACCGAATTTGGTGTAAATAATCGGACCGTAAATGTCGCTGATGCGGTGCATTGCTTCTACTTTGCAGATTTTCGACCAGGCAAGAAATTCAGGAAAATCGGTGCCTGCATTGCGTTCAACTTCGAGCAATGGCGCCATTACGCTTCCGTAGGCCACGTTCCAGGGCGTACCGTTCCAACCATCTACAAGATCATAAGTCATGTTGTTGGTGTTGTTGCGGAATGGCGTTGGAGGCATCATATAGCCCGAATACACATCACCGATCAGGTTTTGTTGCAACTGGGTCACCCAGGCCGGCGAATAGGTGTAAATGTTTTGGAGCACATTTTTGAACGGTTCTCCCACCAATTTATAATCGATGCCGAGTTGTTCGTTGGAGATGCCATACGGGTCGGTATTAATTTCTTTGAAATCCTTCGTACAACTGTTGAAGAAAAACAAAGCGCCCGTTGCTGCAAACATGAGCAGAGAAAAAATTAGAATTTTATTTTTCATATCAGATATTGGTTTAAAAAAACAACTTTCGCTAAAGAAAGCCGCGATTTTAAGATGTGCGAATATACCTTAAAATGTCAAATTCAGGTTCAAACCGAGGCTGCGGGTTGCCGCTGGTGCGAATGAATCTACACCTTGCAAACCGGTACCGGTTGACATGGAAACTTCCGGATCGAATGGCGCTTTTTTGCTCAGGAAGAACAAGTTACGACCAACAACCGACAATTTGATACCTGTTAATTTGCCGATTTTAGGGAATGAATAGCCAACAGCCAATTCGCGCAAACGAATATTGGTTGCATCGTACACATAGTTTTCCGTGAAACCTGCGCGACCGCCTACAGACTGGTACCACTGTTTCGCATCAATTTTGCCTGCTTTAGAACCGTCGGGCAGTACGGCGCCTACGTCTATACCACCCGCATCACGCGCATCAGCAGAAGCCTTAGATACACCCAACTCGTCCAGCATTGCCTGCGTGATCGACATTACTTTGCCACCAAAGCGACCGTCAATCAGGAAGTTTACCGAGATTTTTTTGTAGCGGAAAGAGTTGTTCCAACCCAACATAAAGTTAGGATTTGGGTTGCCTACAATGTCGAACGCGCCGGAAATCGGCTTTTTAGTAGCATCCACCATGATGTTACCGCTTGCGTCGCGCATGAATTTTTTACCCTGAATGTCGCCGAATTGGCCACCTTCTTTGATTACCATCGCGTAGTTATTTACACCGGCGCCGTTGATAACGAAAGTACCGTCGCTCAAACGTTTATCCAAAGAAATAACCTTGTTTACGTTTTTCGTGAAATTCACATTTGTATTCCATTCAAAATCAGTTTTACGAATCGCTGCGAAGCTGAGCATTGCTTCAATACCGCTGTTCTGAATGTCACCTGCGTTGATGATGTAAGACGTAAATCCTGTTCCAGATGGCGCTGCAATAGCCAAACGCTGGTTGGTCGTGTTCGACTTGTAGTATGTGAGGTCGATGCCGAGGCGATTGTTCAGCGTACGGAAATCAAGACCTGCTTCAAGTGATTTTGACAATTCAGGTTTCAATTCTGTACCCGGCAATGGGCCAACCGTATTAACATTCAGACCGTTTTTAGAATTGATACTGTTGATCGGGTTTACGTCGTAGTTGGATACGCCGTTGCCCACTTGTGCATAAGAAAGGCGAACTTTAGCAAAGTCGATGCCCCTAACCTTAAACATTTCAGACAGGATACCCGTCAAACCTACAGATGGGTAAAAAAACGAAGTGCTGCTGGTTTGTGCCAGGGTAGATGACCAGTCGTTCCGGCCTGTAACGTCTACATAAACCATATTTCTAAAGCCTACTTGCGCGCTTCCGAATACGGATTGCAGTTGTTGGCGGGTCAGTGTTTCAGAAATCGTAGCGGGCTGTTTCATGTTCTGAATAGAGAACACGTTCGCGAATTTCAAATCGCCGTCTTTTGAATCAAAGAACTGACTGTACAAACGCGTGTCAAAAATGCTGGAACCGAGTACCGCGTTAAAGCTGACCTTATCAGAAGGTCTGTTGTACATCAACAAAGCGTCGCCATAGTAAGAAGTACCGTCATCTTTGCTCAGCGTGTAGCGTCCGTTTGCATCAGCCAAGGTCGTCTGCGTAGAAGCATAAGCCTTCAAATCGGATTTATCAAAGGCTTTGTCGCCCGATCCGCGCATTTGGAAGCTCCAGTGTTCGTTAAATTTCCATACCGCCGATACCGTTGTCATCACGCGCGTGCGCGCGTCTGAGCGCTTCACGCGGTTGAGGATCCACCAAGGGTTTTGCTGGTTATCCTGGTCGGCAATCCAGTTTTGCACGTTGGTATTGCGCGCAGGCGAGAATGTTTCGTAGTTATCTGCATAACGTTGGAAATCAAGGCCGCGCGGGAAGAAATACAAACCCGTGAGCGGGTTGTTATACAAACCTGAAGTCTGGCGGTTTTCGCCGCTTTGATTAATCAGGTTCACGTTTCCGTTTACCGTCAGGTGGTTGTCAAAGAAAACAGCCGATTCGCGGAAGTTCAGGTTGTAGCGCTCGAACTTGCTGGTCGGGATAATTCCTTTAGAACCCGTGTGGGCAAAAGAGAAATACGACTGCGCAACGTTGTTACCGCCACTCAAGGAAAGCGTGTTGATAAACGTCGATCCGGTTTGGAAAAAGTCTTTTACGTGATCGGTAGAAGTGCCTTTATCGCCCCAGCTGTCAAGCGCATTTTCTTTGGTTTGTTTGTATGAGAACTGAAGTTCAGGCAGGGTAATCGGGTTTTCAAAAGTCAAATTTGAGCTGTAATTAACTTTTGTCTGACCGGCTTTCCCCTTTTTAGTGGTAATCAGGATGACCCCGTTGGCGGCTTGTGAGCCGTAAAGCGCCGCAGCAGATGCGCCTTTGAGGACGGTGGAGCTTTCGATATCGTCCGGATTAAGGTTGGAAATGGCGTCGCCGCCGTCAAAACCCGGCGAACCGGATCCTTTTGCCTGGCCCCAGATATCGGAAGGCTGCGCAGGCGAGTAGTTAAACATCGGAATCCCGTCGATCACGTACAATACGTTGTTGTCGCGGGTGGATTTGTTGCCACGCAACACAACACGCGTAGAACCGCCTACGCCGGAACCGCTACGGTTGATTTGCACGCCGGCAACTTTACCGGAAAGGGAATTCACGAAGTTGGCGTCTTTCACGCGGTTAATTTCTTCGTTGCTCACTTCCGTGGCGGAGTAGCTCAACGATTTCTTTTCCCGTGAAATACCAAGTGCGGTCACAACTACTTCGTTCAAGGTAGCACTTGCGCTCAAGCCCACTTCAAGGGAGGTTTTACCGCCCAGTGCAATGCGTTGTGTTTCGTACCCAACGTAGGTTACGATCAGCGTAGCCGAGGCTTTGCTCACATTGATTCGAAATGCGCCCTGAATGTCGGATGTTGTGCCGTTGCGGGTGCCGTCTTCCGTAATTGTCGCCCCAATCAGCGCTTCTCCGGTTGAACTATCCGTAACTTTGCCCGACACGGTTTGTGCCGACAACACCTGCGACCAGGCGGTAATCAAAAGGAAAATGGCTGCAAAAACCGTTTTCTTGAGTACCACATAGTAAGGAATTAGCTTCATACTGTAAAGGATTTTGTGAATGATAGAAATTATGCTCGCTCAAAAATACAGAAGAATAGATAGTCCGTGTACGAACACGGAGAAATTTTTTTTTGCCGTGTTCGTACACGGTAAATATTTATTGTGACTTTTGCTTATTGAATAACAAAAAGTTAGTGCCCAACCATGAGCCAACGAATTCGCATTAAAGATATCGCTGAAGAAACCGGGGTTTCCATCGGTACGGTAGATCGGGTCATCCACAACAGGGGGCATGTGGCCTCCGATGTTCGGCAACGCGTTCTGCAGGCTATGGAAAAGTTGGGATATGAACCCAATATTCTTGCCCGTATGCTTGCCAACAACCGGGTTTTCCGGATTGCGGCCCTTTTGCCCGATTACCGACAGGATCCGTATTGGGTGCAACCCAAAGAAGGCGTGGAAAAAGCGGCGCTGGCCGTACAGCATTACGGCGTTCGGGTGGAATACCATTTCTTTCAATTGTTTGATGCCGCCGATTTTCAGCAAAAAGCAAGAGAAGCGCTTGATTCTAAGCCCGATGCCTTGCTGGTGGCCCCCCTGTTTCGAACGGAAGGAGAAGCCCTGTTGCGAGAGGCGGCCGCACTCGGATTAGGTGTCGTCACCATCAATACCAACCTGGAAGATGCGGAATGCCTTTGTTATATCGGCCAGGAATCTTATCAAAGTGGTGTGCTCGCCGGACGGTTGCTCAATTTCGGTTTGAACGACGGCGACCATGTGATGATCCTTAACTTAGACAAAGCCGTAACGAATGCGCGGCACCTGCTCGACAAAGAGCGGGGTTTTCGCGATTTTTTTAACAGCGTGGAGGATAAAGCGGTTACGGTTCATTCTGAGGTGTTTGAAGAATTTGACGAGATCCCGCGTTTACGCGCCTGGATGCAGCAGCAAATAGAACAAACGCCAAGGCTGAGCGGCATTTTTGTGACCAATTCCCGTGCCTACAAATTAGCCGAAGCGCTTAGTACGGAATTGTTGCGGCGCATAAAAATTGTGGGTTTCGACCTTGTAGAACCGAATTTGAAATACTTGGCCGAAAACAAAATCAGGTTTCTCATCAACCAAAATGCCTGGCATCAGGGCTATTTGGGCATTATTACCTTGGTCAACAAGATTATTTTGAAAAAGGAAGTAGGCCAACGACAATTCTTGCCACTGGATATTGTGGTACGCGAAAATGTGGAATATTACCTCACGCGCACCCTCGAAATGCCGATGGTCGCGGTTTGAGTTTGTTTCAGGTACGCATGAGGTATTGCTCAAAGCGCTGTTCAAATTCGGCCATTTTTTGTACTGAAATGCCTACTTGGATGCCGTTTGTCAAATGGATGATGCCGTTTCGACCCGTTTTTTCAAAACGCAAAATATGGCTTAGATTGACAATATAACTATGGTGGGTGCGGCAAAACGGCTGATCTTCAAAGTCGTGTTCTAATTCCTTTAAAGTTCGGTAAGTGGTAATTTTTTCTAATTTATTATTGCGCAGCAAGGTGATTTCCACCACCGATCCGTCAGAGTTACAATAAAGCACTTCGTTAAACCGAATTACGATGGTGCCTTTTCGACTGTCGTTGATAAAAAAACCGAGCCGTTCAGCATGGTCGCTACTTTGGTTTCCTTCCTCTAATAGTTTTTCGCCGGCGTTTTTAACCGCAGCCTCTAATGATTTGACGCTGTAAGGTTTAACCAAATATGCCCAGGGTTGCACCGAATTGATCGCTTCAATGGCATACTGCGGATAAGCGGTGGTAAATATGACGCCGAATTCCTGATCGTTGGTCTGTTTGAGCAATTCAAAGGCATTCCCGTAGGGCGGCATTTCAATATCAAGAAAAATAAGATCGGGTTTGTGCTTCTTAATCTGTTGAACGGCCTCGCCCATTGAAGAGGCTTCTCCCATAATTTTTACTTGCGTGCAATATTGTGTGAGCATGCCCCGGAGCGTATTGATGGCGCTAATTTCATCGTCAATCAGCAATGCATTTATTTTTTTCATTTGGGTTGGTTTTTACGGCTGCTTCGGCTATTAATAAGTGAATAGCCTTTTTGATATTGTGAAGATGGCAAATTGTATCGAAGTATCGCGCGCGTACCATGCATAGCCTGTTCGGTGCTTGAAAGATCCTGCAATTCGAACGTTAATCCTATGTTATACAGTCGATTAAGCGTATAAATTTTTTTATTCAAAATTTCCAGCCCCTTGGATTTTTGGTCCGACCCGACCCGTTTTTTTCTGTTTTGCATTTCCAAATGCCCGACACCATTATCTTCTACAGTGCAGCTGATTTGATCGCTCTCTAAACTAAATTTGACTTTCAAAACCGATTGTCCCTGCGGCGCTAATCCGTGAATGGTTGCATTTTCCAAAATAGGTTGCAATATCATGGCAGGGAATGGCATATCCGGCATAATGCGTTCGGCGCCTTCCACACTAAACTTAAATCGATCGCTAAACCTGAGTTGAATCATTTGCAAATAATCTTCGTTATAAGCCAGTTCTTCCCCGAAGGTGACAAAATTTTGTTCTGAAAAAAACATGGTTTGTCGCAAGAGCCTGGTAAATAATGCAATGTATTCACTTGCTCTTTCCGGATCGGGCGGGTAAAAGAACTGTTGAATGGCGTTGATGCTATTGCCTACAAAGTGCGGGTTCATTTGCGCGCGTAAAGCCTGCAATTGCAATTCTGAAGCAGCGGCATTTAGTTCGCGAAACGCAACGCTGGTTCTGTAAATCCGGAATAAACTGATACCAACAAGTCCCCAAATGAAAAGCCAAAACCAAATTGTTTGGTACCAAAATGGAAGCCTGATTAATTCCAGCACGTTGGGTTGGTTGCTGTATTGGTCGCCGGCATTTACTGCGGTTATTTGAAAATGGTAACGGCTGGCTGGTAAGTTGACGCCAAAATTGAGGCGATTGTCCTGAATCCAGGAAGTGTCGCGTTGTTTTCCAAACCTGCTTGAAAACCAGTTAAATAGATTTTCCGGCGTCCAATCCATAAACGGTAACAAGCCTTGCGTGGTGATGCATTCATAGCGGAGGTTCCCGTTTGAACGAAAATCAAGGCCGCTCAGATCCAACTCAATCAGGGTAGCGTCAGCTGGAACTGTCAATGTTTTAGTTTGAAACGGCCTTCCAATAAAGCTGGTATCCACGATTTCTCGTTGCAAATGGTAGCGGAGGCCGCTGAAAAGACTTGCAAAATCACCAACAGCATTTGGCGTTCGGATCAGTAGTCTGGTCAAACCATTTACCGTACCGGCCCAGAGGGTATCTTTATACACCAGCACGGCATTTACATCGTCGTCGGCCAGGCCGTCGTGCGCATCAAAATGGATAACTTGCCAGTTGGCGGGTTGAACGCCGTAAACACCCGTATTGGTTGCCAGCCAAATCCGGCGACTTTGTTCAGGCTCGCAAAAAATAGATTGAATATTGTTAATCGGATTGTTTAAGTAACGATTAATGGTTTCTACCCCTTTAATTATCCCGTTTTGAGTTTGAACCCGAAGCAAACCGCTTTCCGGTGTAACCACCCAAAGCGCTTCGTTTCCGGCATCATGTATGGCAATAATCCTGCTTTTTAAAATCGGGAATTGCTCACAAAGCATCAATTTAAAACTATCCTTTCCATTGTACAGGCCATTCACGCTCCCTGCCCATATTATTCCTTTTGAATCTTCTCCGAGGGCTGTAAACCTTCGCAAAACAAGGGTGTGGTTGCTATCAGGGTTTTGGGCAGAAATATTGCCAATCAGATAAGAAGTTCCGTACCAGAGTTTGTCCTGTTGTAATAAAATAGATTTTGTATTGCCTTTTATGGCGCGAACCCGTCTTGATTTACCATTAGAACGAAAGGTCAACGATTCATCCGAAGCAATCCATTGGTCGCCGTTTCCCCCCACAACGATTTGCCGCACACGGTTATATCCGTCGTAGGAGCCGAATAAAAATGTGTCTATTTGATTGTCGGCAAAAGCATAAAAATTCCCTTCGTCATCGCCTGCATAAACGCCGCCGCCAGGTTTGCGCGCCAACGCCGTGATATTACTTGACAAGAAACCGTCGCTTTTATTGTAGTTTAAAGAAACATCTTGCGGTAATGCCATTACGCCATTGTTTGAGGTGCAAAACCAGCGTGTGCCTTGCAAATCTTCAAACATATTATTGATTTTGTTCCCTTTAAGGTAGGTAATCGGGTTTTTAAGGTCAAAATCGGGGTTGTTGAAAAAAAGCGCACCGTTGGAAAACGTACAAATCCAGCATCGGCCAAGCCGATCAAAAAAAATACGACCAATGGGTTGTGCTTTTTGATCCTTTAAAGTGAATTTGCCGTTTTCAAGTTTGGTTTGGATCAAGCCGCTGGCAAACATGTACAATGCCTGGTTGTTTTGAAGCCCCAACGCTACAAAATCTGTTCTTTTCCCGTTTTGAAAATAACGCGTTATCCCATCCTCATATTTCCAGGTATCGTCTGCCTCATGTTTATATACATGGTTCATGCAAAAAGCGTGAACCTCGCTTCCGATTCGAAAAACTTTGACAAGTGCCTCATGGAAATTGTAAGCCGTGACTTGGTTGTTTTTTATCCGATAAAGTTCGCAGGACATACCTGCCAACCAAAGGCTCTGGTCGACAGTGTCCTCTGTTATGTCAAAAGCGCTGGTAGCGAAATTGATTTTATCAAGCATTGTATCCTGCTTGGATGTATAAAACTTCCCCTCCTTAAAGTAGCAAGGTTTGTGGCGAAAACAACACATCCAAAGCCGATCTTGCGAATCTTCAAACATCATTAATACCTCCGGATCGGGTAGGCCGTCTTTCATGCTGTACGTACGGAAACGCGTTCCGTCATAACAAGCCAAGCCTTTATCTGTCCCAAACCACAACAAACCATTATGATCCTGAAGGCCACAGTACACGAGGTTGCTGGGCAGCCCGTCTTTTACACCATAATGCAAATAAGCAGGCGTCTGAGTAAGGGCTAATGAAACCCACAAAAAAAAGATAAAACTGAGGGCAATCCGCATAACAGGAAAATTCAAGCGAAAAATACTGCAATCGTTGGAAGCCGGGTATTAAATCGGGTAAATGTGTAAAAATGATCTGATAACTGTGTAAGGCAGATAAACGAGCACGCTTTTTTACACACTTATCAGTCGAATATACACACTTATAAGATAGCATTTGACAATACGCCTCAAGCACCCCTTTCTTTGTTCAACCAACAGGCACACTGTATTACGCCAAAACTATTAATGATCGGAATTCCCTTAGCCGGAGAGCATGTTGTCGCTTTCTTTCCCACATAAACACCATTTTTCCTATTGTTTGGCCGCTTGAATCTAAGTATTCATGCGGCCAATTTTTTGTGATTTTGCCAGTTCAATCGAAATCATGCCTTGCGCCAATGTTGGTCATTGAATAAAGCGCAAAATGTCTGCTCCTTTACGTGTAAATGAACAAGCAGACGATATGAAAAAGATTTTAATCGTTGAAGACAATGAACCAGTAAGGGAAAACCTGCGTGAAATTATGATGCTCAACGGTTACCAGGTGGTGACGGCTGCAAATGGAAAGGAGGGGGTGGAAATGGCCGTCAAGGAACTACCGGATTTGATTCTTTGTGATATAATGATGCCGGAGTTGGATGGATACGGCGTTTTTCAGGCACTCAGTCGGCAACAGTTTATTTCAGAAGTTCCATTTATTTACCTGACGTCAAAATCGGAACTGGAAAACGTTCGCCAAGGCATGTCCCTCGGCGCCGATGATTACGTCGCGAAACCGTTTGATGTTACCGCTTTATTGCTTACCATTGAAAAGCGCCTGAATAAAAGCGAGCATTTGCATAAGGTTATTACGCCGCCGCCGAATTCAAATGAACAATTATGGTCGGAAGAAAGAACGCGCGAAGCCATGCAGCGTTTGCACGTTAATCGTGAAGTTCGGCATTACCGCAAAAGAGACGTACTGTTCTTGGCCGGTGATCTGCCCCATAACCTGTATTATGTTGAGTCCGGCGAGATTAAATTGTCAAGAACCAATCAGGAAGGGCGTGAATTTATTTTGCGCATTGCCGGTAAAGGCACATTTATCGGGTATCTCGCTTTGCTTAAAGACAATCCATATTCAGAATGCGCTACGGTATTGGAAGACAGCGTGGTTCGTGTGATCCCCGGCGCTGAGTTCCGTCAGTTGGTGTTTGGAAATCGTGAAGTACGAAGCGGTTTTTTGACAATGATGGTCGACCAAATTATTGAACAGGAGCAACAAATGCTCGAATTGGCTTATTTCTCCGCCCGAAAACGGGTTGCCCAAACCATTTTACGATTATTCGACCAAGGTAAAAGCCAACTTCATTTATTACGTGATGATTTAGCGGCCATTGCAGGAACGGCCAAGGAAACCCTCATCCGAACCCTTGCCGATTTTAGAAATGAAGGCTTGATTACCATCCATGAAGGGGATATTAAAATATTAAAAATAGAAAAATTGCGGAATATTCCGGATTAGAAGCAAGCGTTATAAAATGGATCAGTCGGAACAAACAACCTTTAAAGGATTAAGCACGATACAAGCGGAAGCGGCACGTCGTCAATTTGGCCCTAATACTCTGAAGTCGGAAGGCCGTAATGCTTTGTTTATTACAGTGTTAAATATCGTGCGAGAGCCAATGTTTATTTTGCTTGGTATCGCCTGTGTGTTGTATTTCTTTTTAGGTGATTTACCGGAGGCTATCATGATGATGGTATCCATCGCATTTGTCACCGGGATCGAGCTTTATCAGGAACACAAAAGTGATCGCGCAATTGAGGCGCTACGCGCTTATACGGAAACGAAAGTACGTGTTTTGCGTGACGGAAAGTGGACGGATTTGGAATCTGCGGCCTTGGTTCCTGAAGATATCGTGAGCATTGAAGAAGGAGAACGACTTCCGGCCGATGGTATCCTGCTCGCCGGGCATGATTTATCGGTCGACGAATCGGTTATGACTGGCGAAAGCCTTCCGGTAGAAAAAGAGCCGGGCGCCGAAACCAAATTATTTCAAGGTACGACAATCGCCGGTGGCAAGGGCGTTTTTCAAGTAAAAGCAACGGGAAATAGCACTGAATTTGGTAAATTGGGCCGCTCTATTGAGTCTATTGATCCAGCACCAACACCGCTTCAAATCCAGATTCGGCAATTTGTTCGTTACATGGGTTATGTCGGCGGCGCTGCTTTTTTATTGGTATTCGGTTTAAATTTTTGGGCGGAACATGATATTTGGAAGGCGCTTCTATTTTCTCTTACCCTCGCGATGTCCATTTTACCGCAAGAAATACCGGTTGCCTTTTCGACTTTTATGGCGCTCGGCGCATTCCGGATGATCAAAATGGGAATTTTGGCCAAACAGCCAAAAACGGTGGAAAGTTTAGGTTCCGCTACGGTCATTTGTTTGGATAAAACAGGTACGATAACTGAAAATGAAATGACGGTTGCTGAGGTAACGAACTTTTCCGGTCGAAATATTACCCTTGAAACATCATTATGGGCCAGCGAGCCGGAACCGTTTGATCCTATGGAAAAAGCCATTTTGGTGGCTGTACAAAATGTCAAAAAAATTGCATCTGATCCGCGTAAGGGTTTTCATATTGTGCGCGAATATCCGTTATCGGGCAAACCGCCTATGATGACGCATATTTGGGAAAACGATGCGGGAATCCGTATCGCGGCATGTAAAGGCGGCGTAGAAAAGGTACTGGAAGTGTCTAAATTGCCTGAAAAGGATCGTTTAACCATTCAGGAAGATGCAAATAAGTTGGCTTCCAAGGGATATCGGGTATTGGCGGTGGCTTCTGCTGAATTTGAGGGCAATGATTTTTATCCGGAACAGGATGCTTATGCCTGGCGCTTTGAAGGTTTATTGGCTTTGTTTGACCCACCCAAACCAAATGCGCTCAAAGTGTTTAAGAAATTCAGGCAGGCGGGTATCCGGGTCGTGATGATTACTGGCGACCATGCCGAAACTGCCCGCAATATCGCCACGCAAACTGGGCTGACCGAAAGAGCGGAAACTTGTTCCGGCACAGAAATTATGGGCATGACCGATGACGTATTGGCCAAAGCCGTTCAAAGTACAGATGTTTTCGCCCGCATGTTTCCTGAGGCAAAACTAAGGGTTGTTCAGGCGCTTAAGGCAGGTGGTGAAATAGTTGCGATGTCGGGCGACGGGGTAAACGACGGCCCGGCGCTCAAAGCCGCTCAAATCGGGGTAGCAATGGGTAAAAAAGGGACTGATATTGCCCGCAGTGCCGCTTCTTTAGTGCTGCTGACCGACAACCTGAATGCAATGGTGAAAGCCGTTAAAACAGGGCGCCGTATTTACGCAAACCTCAGAAAAGCAATACGTTATATTATTTCCATCCACTTGCCCATCGTTCTAATGGTGTTGTTGCCCTTGTTGTTGGGCTGGCCTTATACCCATATTTTACTGCCGCTGCACGTCATTTTCCTTGAATTGGTCATGGATCCAACCGCCGCAGTGGCATTCGAAGACGAACCGGCCGAATCAAATCTGATGCGACAAGCGCCCCACAAAGGATCACGGGCCTTATTTACGCGTAATGAGTTGATGTTCAGTTTATTACAGGGGGGCATCATCGCTGTCGCGGTACTTGGAATGTATCAGGTGGCCTTGTTTTGGGGTATGGTGGAAACTGGCGTACGGGCCATCGTATTTACCACAATGGTTTGCGCAAATTTGTTTCTCACCCTCGTCAACCGCTCCTTCGAATTTCCAATCACCAAAACCTTATTTTATCCCAATCGCACGTTGCCGTATATTTTGGCCTTGTCCATGATACTCTTGGCCGCTATTTTGTATATTCCATTTCTGGCCCAACTGTTCCGTGTTCAGGCACTTTCTTTAGGCGCGTTTATGATGTGTTTGCTGGCAGGCGTGTTGAGCACGATGTGGTTTGAGGTTTGGAAATTATTACGCGTTCATGGTTTTTAGCTTCAATTCCCAGTTCCACGCATCCCGAAGGGCTTCGTCGAGGCTTCGTTTAGCGGCCCAACCCAATTCCTGCTCGGCTTTTTGCGCATCAGCGTACACAGCGGTTACATCCCCTGGACGTCGGTCGCCGATGCGATAAGTAAGCGGCTCTCCGGCTACCTTCTCAAAGGTTTGAATCACTTCAAGCACGCTGGCGCCACGTCCGGTTCCAACATTAAATACGTCGTAATAATTAGGCGCCGGCGTTGAAATCAATTTTTGAAGGGCTGCGACGTGCGCTTCCGCCAAGTCCATCACATGAATGTAATCGCGAATGCAAGTTCCGTCGGCAGTAGGGTAGTCGCCGCCAAAAACGGTAAGTGAAGGGCGCAGGCCGGCGGCCGTTTGCGTTACAAATGGGACTAAGTTATTAGGAACGCCAAGCGGCAGTTCCCCAATTTGGCTGGTAGGGTGGGCGCCAATCGGGTTAAAATAACGCAAAGAGATGATTTTCAATGGATTACCAGCTGCGATAGTGTCGCGCAGGATCGTTTCGCCAATCTGCTTGGTGTTGCCATAAACAGATTCGGCGGGTTTCACAGGTGTGGTTTCTGTGACTGGCAATTGGTCGGGTTGACCATATACCGTGCAGGAAGAAGAAAAAATCAGGTTTTTTACATTTTGCCGAAGCATTACGTCCAGCAAGGTTGTCAAAGAACCGATGTTGTTCCGATAATATTTCAAAGGAAAGGCCATGCTTTCGCCCACCGCTTTATATGCTGCAAAATGGATAACACCTTCAATGTGTTCCTGCTCCAAGATTTGCGCCATCAAAGATTCATTGTTGCAATCTTCGTGGTAGCAAGTAATGTTTTTTCCTAAAATAGTGCGAATCCCTTCTAAAACACGCGGCTCCGAATTTGAAAAATTATCAATGATGATCGGGTTAAAACCGGCATTAGAAAGCGCAATTACGGTATGCGAACCGATAAATCCGGCCCCTCCTGTTACTAAAATATTCATATTGAGTGAAATTTGGTGTTTTGAATGAAGGTAAATGACATTGTATAGCCAACACAAATTGGTTATGAGAACGGCTGGATTCTAATCCTTTGAAAATCATTGTTTTTTATCCATCCATCCTTCAAATCCACTTTAATCTTGGTATAGAACAAAGTTAAGGTCGGCAAAAATAGCAGTCG
>JBAXTB010000116.1:0-15349 GCA_037130425.1 Bacteroidota bacterium | reverse complement strand
CAACCCTTCCGACGTTTGGCTTGAGATAACCCGTTGATTTACTTTTACTTAAGCCCAAAAACACCAACGAATCACGATAAAAAAACTGAATCAAAGTAAATTATTTAAAACAATTTGTATCTTTACGATCTATTTATTTGTATGACCCGAATCACACGTCCCAAATGCGTTACATTCCGGTTTTAAAAAGTAGTTACCCATGATTCAACCAAACGCCACGGAGTACGAACAACTGATCGCAGGCATTGGCCAATTACTGCAAGCAGGCCGAACCAGGGCATACGAGGCTGTTAATCAATCGCTTGTACAGACCTATTGGCAAATCGGCCGTTACATTGTCGAATATGAACAACACGGCAATGAAAAGGCAGAATACGGCTCTTATTTGCTTGATCGGCTTTCAAGTGATTTGACGGCTGCGTATGGCAAAGGCTTTAGTCGGAGCCATCTCATATATATCCGTAAGGTCTATTTGGTCTATCCTTCAATTGGTGAATCGGCGATTCACCAATTGAGTTGGACGCATATTTTGCAGTTACTCAAGTTAAACGATCCCCTGGAACGCAGTTTTTATGAAAAACAGATGGCGATTGAGCGGTGGTCGGTGGATGAATTAAAGCGGCAAATCAAAACGGCACTTTTTCAGCGTCTGGCACTGAGTAAAGACGCAGATGGCGTACTTCGTCTGGCGCGGGAAGGCTAATTGCCGGAGCAACCGGCCGATGTTGTACGCGATCCGATCGTTTTAGATTTCCTGAATATACCGGAAGCGCATCATGTGGATGAACAGCATTTAGAAGGGCTGTTGATTACACATTTACAACAGTTCCTCCTCGAATTGGGAAAAGGATTTGCTTTTGTCGGGCGCCAGTATCGCATTCCGATCGCCGGGAAAAACTTTCGTGTGGACCTGGTTTTTTATCACAGGATCCTGAAATGCTTTGTTTTGCTCGACCTCAAAGTGCAGGAAGTAGAACATACAGACATCGGCCAAATGAATCTTTACCTGAATTACTTCAAAAAAGAGGAAAACATGCATAAGGGTGATTAGCTCCGGGTTGGCCTGCGCCTTGTAAAACAACCTCTTCGAATACTTTTTGCGGTATAATAATGCGGTTAAACACGGCCTGCAATAAAGCCAGGCGACCGATCATTACCCGATGGTGATTGAAGAAATGATTCCGGTATTTCAACAGTAATCATGGTATAATTTTTTACAAAATTACAACCCTTTGGGGTTAAAAACAACTGGTCGCACTTTGTATAAGGTAACGTGTTTTTTCGCCAAAGAAAAAGTTGAAATCATGCCTAATTGTCGGGTTTACTCACAGTCACCCCGACAATACGCCCAGTCATCGGAATAATATTTTTCGAACGATCCTTCAAGCGCTTAAAAGACGACTTATGATACACGCTCCGGTATGGCATCTTGGTAGGGGAAGCCAAGCACAATCTCCCCTGGCATCCCGCGTAGTGTCGGGCTGACTTTGGAGTCAGGCCGACACTTGAAGCCAGCCGGTATCCATTGAGGAAATGATTCTGGTCTTCAAATGAAATGAGGGTAACGATTCCAGGCTGATTTTAGGCAACCATTATTTTTCTGATAACATTTTACGCGCTTTCATTACCATTTCAGGTGAGACTTTGAAAAGGTTGGCAATGGAAACATTATCCATCTTAGGGTCATTTTGAATGAAGGCTACCAGCATGGTCAGCATTCCTTTTTCCATCCCCTTCTCCAGACCCTTCTCCAGACCCTTTTCCAACCCCTTTTCTATTCCCTTCTTTTCGCCTTTCTCCATCCATTCTTCATACATTTGAAGTAGGAAAGGCTTGAGTTCTTTTTGTTCTGCGGCAGATAATGCGTTTTCCATTTCTCTTAACTTTTGATTAAAAACGTTAGAACTGGTATTTAAATAAATCACGGTTGCTTTATACTCCGCCGCAATAGGTTTTATGCAAATTATCTTGGTCGCTCAAATATTGCTTTGGCGTATAAAAAAGTTCAAAATCAAGGCTCTTTTTACGCACTTTCGGTGCAAAAATAATGATTTTTTCCCAAGATACCTCAACATACTCGGCATTCCGGCTTTGTTTTAAGGCTAACAGGACATTTCGTAAAAACAAAAACTCCAAATTTTCCAGCACTTCTGTCGGGATCTCCGAAAGATCTAATAATACATAGTCGAAATGCGGCACAAAACTCAATAAGTCTTCCGGCGCACCCTTAAATAGAAGTTCCGGTGATTCCTTTGCCTGCGGACGTTCACCATGATAAATGACAATGGGGATGGTCAGTGATAGTGATTTTCCCTGGCGCACATCGTTGGCCCAAATGTTACTCACATATTTATGCAATTGCGCCATAATTGGATAATCGGGTTCAACGCTCTTATGCTCCAAAATAAACGTGATCCTGAATGGTAGATCCTTCCTTGTTTTGCCTTCGTAACAGATGTCGGAAAAATGTGCCCTTAAATGTGGGTCGACAAATGAGTTATCACTTAATTCAAGCGAATCCAGGTCAATTTTTTCCAAAACGCGCACCGGCACGCAGAATTGTAACATTTCTAAGGCTACTTCTTTGATCCGGAGCACAAATCGGGCATACTTATCATGTGGCTGGTGTACAAATGAAGCAGGGTCTATGCTCTGGTGTTTGTCTTTTTTTGTTTTCCGTTTTGCCATAATGAGGCAAATGTAAAACAATTTATTTTATTTGTAAAAAATTAAACAAAAAACAACTACGCGTAATGAGACGGTATCATAAGGTAACGTGTTTTTTTCGCCAAATAAAAAGTTGAGATCATGTCTAATTGTCGGGTTGACTCGCAGTCACCCCGACAATACGCGCGGTCATCGGAATAAGATTTTGCGAACGATCCTTCAAGCGCTTAAAAGACGACTTACAATACACGCTCACTCGAAACCCGGTGCATACGAGGCAAAAAAATTTGATCCCGGCAGGCTTAAATTCTATACTAACGCGCATCCCAAAATCACATAATCCCTAAAATCGTGGTTCAGACCTCCCTCGCATATTGTCTGAACCGCGATTATAGGGATTTTTAGATTTGTAGATTACACGCGCTCTCGATGACTTTTGGCTTGTTCTCGTCACAATTTGTGACTACCTCCCGCCCTGCTGCCGATAATGCTCTTTCCGTTGTTCCATTTCGTCATCCAATTTTGCACCGCCTTGAATTTTGCGCCAATCGAATGTTTTGCCGTATTTCTTTAACGACATTTCGGGTTGGAATACCTGCGGGTCATGCGGTAAAACCGAATACGGAGTCAGGTTGGGTTTGTCGGTGAAAAAGTCATCCAACAAACTTGCCGTGGCGTCGTACTGATTGACGGCCGGAATATCCAAAATAGTATAGATGGTGCGAATGATGGAGCCGAAATTGGCGTGTTTGTGCGACATATAGTGCTGTTTCACATAAGGCCCGGCCAGCAACAACACGCTGCGGTGCGCATCAATATGGTCAACGCCGCCTTGTGGATCGTCTTCCGTGACAATCACGAGCATGTCTTTCCAGTAAGGCGTTTTAGACAGGAATTGCAACATGCGGCCCAGCGCCAGGTCATTGTCGGCCACAAAAGAATGGATAAACGGATAGCCGTCTTCCGGGCGCGGGTCAGAGGTGTGGTCATTGGGCAACTGGATGCCGATAAAGGCCGGCATTTCTGCTTTTCCGGTCAGCCACATGTCGGTAAACGCTTTTTCAAACTGATCTGCACGGAACTGATCGGGGATATTGCAATTGAACCCGGCGTAATCGTGGCAAGTATGGGTAAACGCGGCGTTCGGCATCGGGAACGGCACCGGATGCGCGGTTCCGATTTGCGTGTTGTTCCATTCTTCATACGAACTTGCGTATTCGTTGGCTTCGCCGAAATTGTAGTAGGATACGTGGTTGCGTTCCAGATTTTCCCAAATACCGCCGATTTCATTATAATCTTCCGGGTCAATGGCGCCGGTGGTTTTAGGAAAACGTCGGCCGGGCGCGCTTGAAAAGGCTAAGAAACGGGCGTCGCTGGCAGAATTGGCCTCGACGTATTCATTTGGCACCGTGCCCATCATCCAGTGGTGGCCGTGGATGCTGGCGTCGGAATCGCAGTAAAAATTGTCGGACATGGCCCATTTTTGTCCGATTTTATGGTGATTTGGACTGATGGAAACTTTTTTCAGGGTATCTTTTTTCGTCATCAAGGGCACATCCAAGCCGAAACGCGCCAAGGTCACGTCGCCTTTGCCTTCCGGAATTTGAGCAAACATTTCGTCGTAGGTGCGGTTTTCTTTGGTGATATACACGATGTGCTTGATCGGACTTTTGCGCAGGCCCGGCGCTGGCGGACAAGGATTTTTGCCGTCGTCCGTCACCTGGATTGTTTTGAAGGTATTGTCGAGGGTTTGCTTGGTCCAGTTTTTCAGGGATGCGGCATCGGTTGCGTTGTCTACAATTTGCAGGATACCGAGTTGAATATCACCAATATACGTGCCGTAAGGCGGGGCCACAAAACCTTTGCCGCCGTTGGGGCCGGCGCCATATCCGCGCGCGGAAAGGATAAACAGTTTTTGATCATTTTTGGACACCGCTACCCGTGTCGTACCCCAACCGGTTGGAATCAGGGCTTTCGTTTTTTTCTTTTGAACGTCAATTACAGCGACGGCATTGAACCCTAAAAGCGCCACATACAGCGTTTTTTCGTCGTGCGACAGGCTCAAGCCGAAGGGCATCATGCCGCGATGTTTGGCCAAGAGCGCAGCCGTTTCTTTTGGTACGCCGGCGATTTTGTCAAAATTGGCTACTTTGATTTCGCCGACGATTTTGCCGTTTTTGTAATCAATGATGCTGATTAAGTCGTTGGATGCGTTTGAAACGTAAGCGTATTTTGAACCAACCGCCACTGAGTTTGGGCTTGCCCCGCCGACAATCTCCACACCTTCAATTTTCTCGCCGATCTGGTAGCCGGTTTTCAGTTTCTGTTTTACGGTATTGTTTTTTAAATCAACCACCCACACCGACATGGCTTCATCGGCCATTGCATTTCCCAGGCCCGGTATGAAACGACCGTCAGGCAGGGTAACGCCGTGTTCCGCCTCTTTCGTCAGCGCGCCATACGCCGGGAACTGGATCATCATGGTGTCCTTGTTGGTCGGCGTAACGCCTGGAATCAGCGGGTAATCGTACAAACCCACATTGGCCACAAAGGCATAATTGCCATCAGGCGACAACGAAATGCCGAACGGGATACGTCCGACCGGAATGCTGGCCGTGATCTTGTTGTCCGTGAGGCTGTAACGCACCATGCGGTTGTTGCCCCGGTCGAGGATCAGGAGTTCATTATGTTGATAATCAATGGTAAGATCAGAGGTGAAGGAATCTTCAAATTTCTTGCCGTTGAAGACGCCATCCAAGGTAATTTCCGCTTTTTTCGACAAATTTGAAGGGTCAATAACGACAACCGTGCCTTTATCGCCGCCGCTCAGGTAAGCCGTTTTGCCGTCTTTAGAATAAGCCGCGCCAAGGAACGCCGCTTCTCCAACAGCCGGACGTTTGCCGTCCAAACTGGGCGCATACAAAATATCGTCCGGTTTGCGCGGGTCAACCACCGTGACCAAACCGATTTGATGCAGGATCAACAACTGGTTTTCGTCGGGCGAAACGGCCAATCCGAAGGCCGCGCGCGCGATGCGTGTAGCGTGCCCGGCGGGTGTGATGAAGCGGCCGCTGGGGATGATGCTGGCGCCTTTCGGATTGATGATGTTGTAGGCGTCGCCGGCAGGAACGGTGTTGAAGGAGATTGTTTTTTGTGCAAAAAGATTGCCCAAATGCAGGAGGAATACAAAAAAGATGGCTGTAATGCGCATAGATTGACCGAATTTTGTTTGTTTCGGCGCAATGTTGTCAAATTTTGACGGTTTGGGGGAGAAATTGGGGTTAAGGATGGGTTAATTGTGTGGGAGACGGGAGACGGTGGACGGTGGACGGTGGACGGGAGACGGTAGACGGTGTGGACGGTGTGGATGATGAACGGTTATGCAACGAAAAGCCCTGAAAGGGCGTAATCATCAGCATTGGGCAACGCCCGATGCGAAAACATAATAATCAACATTGGGCAACGCCCGATGCGAAAACATAATAATCAACATTGGCAACGCCCGATGCGAAAACGCAATAATTGACATTGGGCAACAAACGGAATCATCAGCATTGGCAACGCCCGATGTGAAAAAACTGTAGCAATGGTATCGGCAAACTGAAAGGTATTACATGAAAGTTCCGGAAAAATTTTCAACAAATATTTTTCATACTTTTGTGCGCCCGTTTTACAAGGCCAAGCGATCATACATTACACTAAACACAACAAAGAATATGGTCATCGAACCAAGAATGCGTGGATTCATTTGTTTGACCTCCCACCCGACAGGTTGCGAGCAAAACGTATTGAACCAAATCGACTACGTCAAATCAAAAGGACATATTGAAGGCCCCAAAAATGTATTGGTCATTGGGGCTTCTACGGGTTTCGGACTTTCTTCACGCATCACCAGCGCGTTTGGCGCAGGCGCTGCCACCATCGGCGTGTTTTTTGAAAAACCGCCGCAAGAAGGCAAAACCGCTTCGCCGGGCTGGTACAACAGCGTAGCCTTTCAAAACGAAGCAAAAAAGGCCGGATTGTACGCCAAAAGCATCAATGGCGACGCGTTTTCTACGGAAATCAAAACCAAAACAATCGATTTGATTAAGGCTGATCTGGGTAAAATCGACCTGATTATTTACAGTTTAGCCTCGCCCGTCAGAACGCATCCTGTTACCGGCGTTGTGCATCGTTCGGTATTAAAACCCATCGGCGATTCATTCAGCAATAAAACGGTGGACTTCCATACGGGCATTGTTTCCACGGTCACCATTGAGCCTTGCTCTGAAGAAGATATTGAAAACACCGTGGCCGTGATGGGCGGCGAAGACTGGGAAATGTGGATGGACGCCCTTTTAGCAGCCGACGCCTTGTCGGAAAATGCGATGTCCATTGCGTATTCCTATATCGGCCCTGCCTTGACGGAGGCGGTTTACCGCAAAGGCACGATTGGTAAAGCCAAAGACCATTTGGAAGCAACGGCGTTTAAAATTTCTGACAAATTGCAGGGCATAAACGGCAAAGCATTCGTGTCTGTAAACAAGGCGCTGGTTACACAGGCCAGCTCTGCCATTCCGGTCATTCCATTGTATATCTCATTGTTATACAAGATCATGAAGGCAGAAGGCACCCACGAAGGTTGTATCGAACAAATGCAGCGTTTGTTTAGCGAGCGCCTGTACGCCGGTGAAAATATCCCGACCGACGAAAAGGGCCGCATCCGCATTGACGACCTTGAAATGAACCCGGAAGTGCAGGCGAAAGTGGCCGAGTTATGGTTGGAAGCAAGCACTGAAACCCTGCCCGAAATTGGCGATTTAAAAGGGTATAAATCAGACTTTTCAAACCTGTTTGGCTTCGCTGTTTCGGGTGTGGATTATGCGGCGGATGTGAACGAGAATGTGCAGATGGAGGGGTTGGTGTAGTCCGGACCACGATTTTAAGGATTATGGGATTTTTGGATGCGTGTTAGTATGATATTTAATTGAAGGGGTGACTGTCAGTCACCCCTTCAATTATGCGCGATCTCAACATTTTATTTGGCGAAAAATCTTCAAGCTGCCTTTGGGATCAAAATCTACGAAATCCCAAAATCTCAACAATCCAAGTCCCGGCCCGGTTCATGCACTTTTTCGATCCCTAACCTTCAACACCACGATTCCAGCCACCCCAATCGCAAACAACACAATGGAAATGATTTCTGCCTGGGTCAATTTAAACCCGAACACATCATGCACCACATTTACCCGTATTTTTTCAATAATAAAGCGCTCCACGGCAATCAGGCATAAATAAACAAAAAACAACATGCCCTGTATTTTAAACCGTTTGCGGATGGCCCATAAAATACCGATCACCACCGACATCATCAGAATTTCATAAAAAGGCGTCGGGAACACCGGCTCCGAAAGTTGGTAACAATAGTCCCAACTGCAATTATCAATGCTTACGCTGGGTACCGGGTCGGTATGCGGCGTATTAAGTACATGGTGTGGGTAGCGATACGCCCACATCCAGTCGGGTAAAAAACCCATCCAGTTGGGCTTGGGCGCGTTGTTGACAATGCCCCAGTCGCCATCGCCGGATAATTGACAACCCATGCGGCCTACCCCGTAGCCCGTGGCCAAAGCAGGCGCTACCGCATCAGCCGTTGGCATAAACGGTATTTTATGGCGGTACATATACGAAACCACCGCAATAAAGCCCAGTACCAATCCGCCGAAAAAGGCCAGACCGCCGCCTGAAGTCAGCGTACCAATCGGGTCTTCTATAAAAGAACTCCAGTTATCCATGATATCGAACAACTTAGCGCCGAGGATGCCGCCCGCGGCCGCCCAAATCGTCATTTCACTGATCCGGTCGTGTGGATAAACTGACAAAATCCGGGTTTCAGGCGTTTGTTTGCGGTTGCGTTGCGCATCCCACCACGTTAATCCGCCAAGGGCCGCCGCGCCAAGCAGGCCGGCCAGCCAACTCATTTTGGTCGACAATATGACCGAAGCCGGGTCGTGGCGGAATTCAGTGTAATGCACAAACCCGTACCAGCCCTTGCCGCCCAACAACAATCCGACCAAGGCATTCATCAAAATCTCGGTCATAGAGGCTGGGGCGCCATCTGTAACGCTCACTTTATCAGGCTGATAGTAGCCTTCCGTGGCCTTCCGTTTCAATTCAATGGAAAAAACAACGGCACTTGCCAAAAAGGCAATGGCCAAGAAAAAGCCGAAGGTTTTAAAAACAGAAAGCCAGTTATCAGGCGCTGTGCCGATAAGCCCGTGGAAAAGATAGGAAAGGTCTGGATACATAGTTGGATCGTTCCGGGTGTTGTGTTTAAAAATGAAACCGGACAAAGATAGTTGTAAGGTTTAAAACACAGGTTAAACTTCACAGTTTACCACACAAACTCAATATCCTGTACAATATCCGGGTGCAAACTCAGCGCCACGGGGCAGGTGCGACCCGCCGTTTCCAGTACTTTTCTTTCCACGTCGGAAAAATCGCCCGCCGGCATGGTCAGTTTTATTTCAATACGCGCAATACGTCGCGGGTCAGCGGCCATGACCTTGGTGACTTCCGCTTTCATGCCCGAAATATCGAGGTTCCGGTTGCGGGCGCTGATGCCCATGATGGTCATCATACAATTGGCCAGCGACGTGGCGCAGAGATCGGTGGGCGAAAAAGCCTCTCCTTTGCCCTGGTTATCAGGCGGCGCATCGGTTAGGATTACGGTGCCGGAAAGTTGGTGGGTGGCTTCGGTGCGCAGATGGCCTAAATAGGTAACAGTGGATGTCATGTTTCAAATATGGTCGATAAAAGGTGAATTGCTTTTAAATGCATCTCCGTTGTAACGTTTCATTAGTTTTTTAAGCGCTTCCCATTTTTTTTGATTGATAATTTTGGGCGTTCTTGTGGAAACAATGATTGAATACGCCGTGGGGTAATTTTTTTGTAATCCAGGCATCAAAATATTAACCGTAGCGATTAATTGCTCGATTGCCGTACCAATATCGCACCCTTTTAGTTCAATAAAACGCGCCGATCCATCAACTAAAAGTAGGTAATCGCACTTTTGGAGTTCGTCAGTGTCTAAAAGGCATCCGTCAACTTTGCAGACCTGCACTTTTTTCTTGTCGGCATTCTTTGCCTGATATTCCGATCTATTTTCCTTTAAAACAATTTGAGTGCGATTATCATGAAACTTGGTACAGTCTATAAAATCTTGCTCCGATGGATGGTTTTGTGGCAATTCAGGCATGATTAGGAGATCTTTATTTCAACCATTTTGTCTGTCAATTCATTTATTTCATCCGAGACACTGTCGATTTGATTGGCATCAATTAATCCGTCATGAATAATAGACCTTAAAGATCCCTTTTCCACAAAATAGGCGGCACTGCGCGCAGCGTCTAACCAAAAATCTTTATCAACAATGCGATCGACCAAGCTTGACTGCTCTTTGCCTACGTCATTTGCATAAATTAGGTTGTTAAATGCCGTCAAAACATAAGGACTATGTGTTGTAATCATCACCTTGTTCCCTTTCGTCGAGTTCATCAAAAGTGCGATCAGTTCAACAATATCCTTTTGCGCTTTGGGAAACAAATGTGCCTCAGGCTCTTCAAAAACAACAAAAACCTTGGTTGACTTCAAAATATTGATAAAAATAGAAAGTAAAATCCAAAGAGACTCCTGTTGGCCCGACGAGGCATAATTTAATTTTACAAAACGATCTTCTTTGTAATAAATACGTTCTTCTCCATTGACAATTCTGTACTCGCCCTGCAATATATTACTCAATAAAGTAGCCGCTTTTTGCGCCATTTTTAAGGGGACATGCCGGAGTGAGGTAGACTGTTCGTCTGAAATGACCTCGCTCAAAGATTTGTTAAAATAAACTTTTCGCTCGTTTATCTTGTAAGCAAAATCCCTTGTAAGCGTGTCCACTTTTTTACTGCTCAAGGCAACAATTTCATCAGTAAGTACAGCAAATGCGCTTCTGCCTGCGGGAATGAACAATAATTCCTCATCCTCTTCAAACAGATCGTTAATTCGTTTTACGATGCTTAATTTAAACGCATGTAATTCTGACGTGCGAATAAGGCGTTCTTCAACAGATCGGTCACTCGTACCTTGTTTGATGCGGTTAAGAACAACATTTATTTCATCGTAAACGGCATTTATTTCAACTTGCAGCGCATTTGAAAATGCAGGATTTATATATTTATCATCCGCTGTTAACGTGATGTTTATAAAAACCAATTTGGTGTAATCATAGTGTAAAACCAAATCAGGGTGGTACGCAAATGAGGCGCCCCAAAAATCCATGAATTTGGAACGTATAATTTTCCCCAATTCCGTCAGTGGCGGTTTCCCAGGTTCGTTTGTGTCAATTTTTTGAAGAAAATATTGGATTAAATCAATTCTGATTTGTTTGAAAAAATACACAGCCTTGGCTATGGTACTTTTCCCATTAGCCTGTGGTCCAATAAACAACATATTATCTTCTAATTGAAGATTGTTGATTTTTTCAATCGGGCCAAAGTGTTGTATCGTTATTTTTTTCATGGAATCAAATTTGATTCGACTTGATTTTCATCACGTTCTTTAAATGCGCCTTGTACAATCCTAATTTTCCAACGGCTCAGCCCCTTTCGGAACAAAAGGCTCAATCGGCTCTACCGGCAAATCCTCTGGTTCATAAGGCAAATTCTGCTCCATACGCTTACGCGCCCGTTCCTTTCTTGCCCGTTCTTCGCCTTCAATTTTATCGTAAGCCTTGATGATTTCCTTTACCAAACGGTGGCGCACCACGTCTTCGGTCGTTAGGCTGACGATGCTGATGCCGTCCACGCCTTCGAGGATTTCCATGGCCTGCCGCAAACCCGATTTTTGGTGGTGCGGCAAGTCAATTTGGCTCAAATCGCCGGTAATGATGCACTTTGCCGACGGCCCGATACGCGTCAGGAACATTTTAATTTGCAGCGGCGTGGCATTTTGCGCTTCATCGAGGATAATATAGGCGTTGTCGAGCGTGCGCCCGCGCATGAACGCGAGCGGCGCGATTTCGATCACGCGGTTGTCCATGAAGAAGTTGAGCTTATCCATCGGCAACATATCGTCCAGCGCATCGTACAGCGGACGCAGATAGGGATCCACCTTTTCCTTCAGGTCGCCGGGCAAAAAACCGAGGTTCTCCCCGGCTTCTACGGCCGGGCGCGTGAGCACGATTTTTTTGACCATCTTGTTTTTCAGCGCGCGTACCGCCACTGCCACCGCCGTGTAGGTTTTACCCGTACCGGCAGGACCGATGGCAAACACGATGTCATTGGCTTCCGTGGCCTCCACCAATTTTCGCTGGTTGCGGGTTTTGGCTTTGATCGGTTTGCCGTCGCGGCCAAACAGGATGGCATTGCCAGCCGACGAATCGCCGTTGACCGGAATCCGTACTTCAAAGGGGTTTTCCCCACTGAGCAAGTCCTCCACGGTTTGCACCGGAAGTTCCGAATGTTCGCGCAAATAGCGCACCATCATTTCGAATTTGGATTTAGCAGCCTGGGTATCCTTTTTTTCACCCGATAATTTCAGGCTGTTTCCGCGCGCAGTAATCGTTGCGTCGGGATAGGCTTTGCGCAAAAGGTTTAATTTTGCGTTGTTTTCGCCGAAAAGTTCTAAGAGGTCGACGCCCTCAACAGTTAAAATGATTTCGCTCAAAAGGTTGTCCTCAATATTTTTGCAGCGGGAGACTTCGAACACGCAACGGGCTGATTTTCATTGGGATATGTTGTGCGCGGCCTCCATGCCAGTTTCGTTTAAAAATACCCGTTCTTTGCCCACAAATGTAACGCACTTGGATTGCTTTTTCAACAGCAAAAAACACTCTTTGGTTCCTGAAAAGGAAAAACTCCTTGGAAGATTCGCCCCAAACCTTAAATTTTGAACAGACGATATGCAACTGATTACGCTGACAACTGATTTTGGGGCGCGTGATTTTTACGCCGGGGCGCTCAAAGGCGCATTGATTAAACGCCACCGCGCACTCCAATTGGTGGATATTTCCCATGAAATCAAACCTTTTGATATTGTACAAGGCGCTTTTGTGCTGCAAAATACCTGGCCGGAGTTTCCGGAAGGCACCATTCACCTCGTCGGCGTGCATTGCGTGTATGGCCCGGAAGCGCGTTTTATCGCCGCCCGATACGCAGGGCATTATTTTTTGGCGCCTGACAATGGTTTGCTGAGTTTGCTTTTTGAACATTTACCCGAAAACGACCTGCGCTCGCTCGGACGCGGGGCCGCCGGACATTTTCCAGTCAAAGACGTGTTCGCCGACGCTGCTACGCATTTGGCGCAAGGCCATTCTTTTGAAACCTTAGGCACGCCGGCCGGACAAATTTTGCATCGCATTAGTATTCAGCCGGTTATCACCAAATCCAGGATTCGCGGCACGGTGGTGCATTTGGATAATTTTGACAATGTGGTGGTCAATATTTCCCGCGCTTTGTTTGAAAAAACGCAAAATGGCCGCAATTTTTCCTTGTTTTTTAAACGAAACGACCCGATTTCCAATTTAAGTCAGAACTACGCCGATGTGCCGGTGGGCGAACCGCTTTGCCTGTTCAACAGCGCCGGTTATCTTGAAATTGCGATCAACATGGGCCGCGCCGCCAGCCTGCTCGGATTAAAAGTGGAAGATATTGTGGAACTGGTGTTCGAATAGTTTTCATTTCTCCCTTCTTTGCCGGAAATTTGCCCGCCATGAACGCGATCCAGTCTACCCATTTCCAGTTCCCCAACCAAACCGCCTTTTATCGGGGCAAAGTACGCGACGTATATACCGTGGGCGACAAACTCATTATGGTTGCCAGCGACCGCATTTCGGCCTTCGATCATATTTTACCAAGGCCGATTCCGTACAAAGGCGCGGTGCTCAACCAGATCGCCACGTATTTTTTGGAAGCCACCCGCGATATTTGTCCCAACTGGCTGCTCGCAGCGCCCGATCCCAATGTGGCCATCGGCGTGCGTTGTGAACCGGTGCGGGTTGAAATGGTGATTCGCGGTTATTTGGCTGGTCACGCAGCGCGCACGTATGCTGCGGGTAAACGCGAACTTTGCGGCGTTGTGTTACCTGAAGGTTTGCGCGAAAGCGACCGTTTGCCCGAACCCATCATCACGCCAACCACCAAGGCCGTTGAAGGCCACGATGAAGATATTTCACGAGAAAGCATTCTAAATCAAGGACTTGTGAGCGCTGAAGATTACACGCAAATGGAAGCCTACACCCGCGCCCTGTTCCAACGAGGCACAGAGATGGCTGCTAAGCAAGGCTTGATTTTAGTAGATACAAAGTACGAATTCGGGAAAAAAGACGGACAAATCCTGCTCATGGATGAAATCCACACGCCCGACAGTTCCCGCTATTTTTACGCCGACGTGTACGCCGAACGCCAGGAACGCGGCGAAAAACAACGCCAACTCAGCAAGGAATTTGTGCGTGAATGGCTGATTTCCAATGGTTTCCAAGGCAAAGAAGGCCAACAAATGCCCGATATGCCCGACGCATTTGTACAGGAAATCACCGACCGATACATCGAGCTGTTTGAAAAAGTAACCGGTCGCGCCTTTGAGAAAGACGAATCGGAGGATGCGCTTGCGAGGATTGAGGGAAATGTTTTACGCGCGCTTTAGCGCAAAGGGCACGAATTCGGTTTTTCTGGGTTTTTCTCAAGGCTTTTCTTGCACGCGCCTACTCATACCGCAACGACTCAATCGGATCCAATTTCGCCGCCTTCAAGGCCGGGTAAAAGCCCGACACCACGCCCACAATCATACACAGCGTAAAGCCCAGCAGCATCCAGGCCCAGGGAATGAGGAAAGTGCCGCCTAATATCGGCGTGACGATGTTGCCGATCAGGATGCCCAAAATGATGCCCACGATACCGCCTAATTGGCAAATCACAATGGCTTCAATCAGAAATTGCATCAAAATACTCCGGCTGGTGGCGCCGAGCGCCTTGTAAATGCCAATTTCGCGCGTGCGCTCGGTCACGCTCACGAGCATGATGTTCATCAGGCCGATGGCAGCGCTTAACAGGGTCATCAAGCCGATGGCGATGGTGGCTAAGCGCAAATTGGTGGTGTTTTCCTTCAAAATACCAATCAGGCTGTCACTGGATTTTAACTCAAAATCGTCGTCCTGGCCGGGACGCAGACCCCGGAGCTGGCGAAACAAGCCCGTGGCTTCCGATTGGGCGGCTGTTAAGTCCGTAGCGTTGTGTACGGCCACCATCAGGAAAAAATCGCGGTCGTCAGAGCCGCCAAACACGCTGCGCACATTGGTAAGCGGCGCGTACACCTTGCGGTCGCTCGATTCGTTCATCGTAGAGCCTTTGGTGGCCAATATGCCGATGACACGGTATTTATGGTTGTCAACGGAAATGATTTGCCCAAGTGCCTTGTCCGCTTTACCTTCAAAAAGCGTTTTTACGATTTCAGTACCAATAATGGCATTTGGCGTACCCTCGTCGACTTCCGACTTGGTGAAATTGCGCCCGATGGCGACATCCAGACCTTTCACGTCCAAGAAGTTTTCATCAATTCCGTTAAAAACCACATTAGGGTTGGTCTTTTTTTCGTTGAACTTTACCGTGGCCTGGCCTGTTCCATACATCCCGACGGCTACCTTTGCATCAAATTCGAA
>JBAXTB010000115.1:0-15429 GCA_037130425.1 Bacteroidota bacterium | reverse complement strand
CGAAGGTGGGCGCAACGCTTTCAATCTTTGACGAAACCGGTCGCACGGTATTCACGCAGAGCGGTAACTTCGCCAAAGGTTACAACACGATCACGATTGATCGCGCGTTGTTGAACACGACGGGCATGTTGTACTACAAGTTGGAAACAGCAACAGATAGCGCGACGAAGAAAATGATTCAGACGAAGTAAAAAATCCGAGAGGCTCTTGGCCTCTACAGATTTGTTAAATAGTGAAACGCGCGATCCGGAATACGGGTCGCGCGTTCATTTTTATAGGCTTAGGCAAGAAGAAACCCTGTGCGTTTCACAAAAAGAGGGATTTTTTTTCCCTTAAATCAAAAATCCCGATATGCTCTAAAATAGAAGCGCGATATTTGCCCCTCGAAAATATGTAACTATGGCTGCTAAAGGCAAATCCAATCCAAAACCCGTCACGTCAGAAAAACCTAAATCAACTCCGCCAACGAAAGCCGCAAGGCCAAAGTCGACGCCGATTACCCAAACTTTTCAGGCTGGGTTTTGGCGAACCAACTGGATACCAGCCCTGATCCTGCTCGCTTGCGCATTTGCAGTGTATGGCGCATCCATTGGGTATGGTTATATCCTCGACGACGAAATGGTTGTTTGGAAAAATGCCTTTGTACAAAAAGGATTTGCCGGATTGAAAGAAATTTTCAACGCTGACAGTTTTATGGGCTATTTCCAGGATAAACAAAAATTGTTTCTCTTGGAAGGTGGACGTTACCGCCCGCTCTCTATGGCTACGTTCGCAATGGAAGTCGGTATTTTTGGTAAAAGCAACCCAATGTTGCCGCATATCAGCCACTTTATCAATATTTTACTTTACGGTCTGACCGGCATTATGTTGTACCGTATCCTGTCGGGTATGTTCCCGCTGCGGGAAGGCGGTCGTTGGTATTTCAGTGTGGCATTTTTGGCTTCGCTGATTTTTATCATGCACCCGCTGCACGTAGAATGTGTGGCCAATATTAAAGGCCGTGATGAAATTTTGGCCCTGATGGGTAGCCTTGGCGCCTTGTATTTTACCCTGAAATATTTTGATACGGATAAGTTCTGGTGGACCATTTTGGCTGGTATCAGCCTGTTTTTAGGCTTGTTATCAAAGGAAAATGCGCTTACGTTCCTTGCAATTGTTCCACTCACCCTTTGGACATTTACGAAGATTCCTCCAGCGCGCATCGCCGTTGCAGTTGCACCCTTACTTATTGGCGCCATTGCATTCATCGGGGTGCGTTACAGCGCGCTTGGATTTATGATCGACCACGGCCGGGCGGTAACCGACCTTATGAACGATCCGTTTATGGATATGGCCATCGGTGAGAAATTTGCGACAATCTTCCTGACCTTAGGCTGGTACCTCAAACTCCTGCTGATCCCGCACCCGCTTACCCACGACTATTACCCTTACCATGTACCAAAAGTGGGTTGGGGTGATTGGCGCGCGCTCGTTTCATTGGCTATTTACGTCGGCATGGGCGTTTGGGCTGTTATGAACATTCGCAAAAAAAGCGTTCCTGCTTATGTAATTCTGTTCTGGCTCGCCACGCTCAGCATCGTGTCTAACCTGTTTGTATCCATCGGTTCGTTTATGAACGAGCGCTTTGTGTATATGCCTTCTATCGCATTTTGTATCCTCGCAGCCTGGTTTTTTGCCGTTAAACTGCCCGAATTAATCAAGGAAAAGCCCGAAAGCCCGAATATCATCGGCGCGATTGTATTGTCCGCAGTGGTTATTTTGTACGGATTGCGCGGCTTCACCCGTGTGCCCGACTGGAAAGACGCGTTGTCGCTCAATAAGTCTGCGGTGGAGGTTTCCGTGGGCAGCGCGCGCGCCCAATGCTATTATGTGACTTCGCTGTATAAAGAGGTTTACCTTAATACAAAGGAAAAGGATAAACAAAAGGCGCTGGTGGATACGATGGAATACCACATCAACTTAGCCACCAAAATAAACCCGAACTACGGGGCGGCTTTGGTAATGCGTTCAGCGGTTGCGGCCGCTCGTTTTGAACTGGATCATCAGTTGGACAAATTTTTCCATGAAATTGAATATGTGGCAGATCGGATTCCTTACAACACGAATTTCCGGGACTTCTTAGATCAGTACATGAAATACCTCGACGGTTCCAACTCGGATAAATACGTTTCGTTCTGTCACCGAATCGGGTATGATTTTTATTTCAAACAAAAACGCGACCCGGAAACGGCCATACACTTCCTGCAATTCGGCCTGGATCGTCAAACAGAAGACTATCGGATTCTGAGCGCAATGGCTGAAATTTATCAAGTCATGGGCAACAACGAAAAAGCCCTCGAAATGAAAGCCCGGGCCGATGCCGAAGCGCCAGTGAAAACACAATAATATCAAAAGACATGAAGGTTACTGAACATTTCAAGAAGGCATCAAATAATACCTTGGTTTCATTTGAGGTATTACCTCCGCTCAAAGGGGGAAGTATGCAGGCTATTTTTAAAACCCTGGATTCTTTAATGGAGTTCAAACCTCCGTTTATCGATGTAACCTATCACCGGGAAGAGTATATTTATAAAAAACGACCTTCCGGTTATTATGAAAAAACGGCCATCCGCAAACGCCCCGGTACTGTCGGTATTTGCGCAGCCATTATGCACCGCTATGGTGTGGACGCTGTTCCGCATTTGATTTGTGGCGGATTTTCGGTAGAAGAAACGGAAAACGCGCTCATTGACCTTAACTTCCTGGGAATCAATAATGTATTGGCCTTGCGTGGCGATGCCCGGCAGTTTGAAGACAAGTTTATACCCGAGGAAAACGGACATAAATATGCCCTTGATCTGGTGCGTCAAATGGAAGGCATGAACCAAGGCCGTTATCTTGATCCGAATATTCAAAACGGTGAAAAAACCGATTTTTGCATTGGCGTAGCCGGTTATCCGGAGAAACATTTTGAAGCCCCTAATTTTCATATCGACTTGGAATACACCAAAGAAAAGGTGGATGCAGGCGCCGGGTATATCGTAACGCAAATGTTTTTCGATAATCAGCGTTATTTTGAATACGTGGATGCCTGCCGCAAAGCCGGCGTCAATGTACCAATTGTTCCGGGCTTGAAACCGCTGACTAAAAAGTACCAATTGAGTTCCATTCCGCGCAAATTTTATATCAATTTTCCAGATGATTTGGTCAAAGCGGTATTAGCGGCTAAAGACGACGAAGCGGTGCAGCAAATCGGCGTAGAATGGTGTGTCCAACAATCCCTTGAACTAAAAGCGGCAGGTGTTCCCTGCTTGCATTATTATACCATGGGCGATGTGGTGACCAGTCGGGCCATTGCCGGAGCGGTTGTTTAATGCTCATAAAACATACCAAATATGCCTGTACAATTTGAAAGTCCCGATTTGCTTCATTTGTTGTGGGCATTGCTTTTCCAGGCATTGTTACTGTTTGTGTATTGGCGTTGGCGGCGAAATACGTTAAAAAAACTTGGCTCGCCGGCACTTGAGCAACGTTTATTACTGGGTTTTTCAGAACGTCGCTTTTGGCTAAAAAACGCCATGTTTGGTTTGGCCGTTGCTTTAATTGCCGTCGCCATTGCCAACCCGCAACAGGAAGTACGCGTAAAATCGGTCGCCAAACAAAGTTCCGATATCATTATCGCACTTGATATTTCAAGTAGCATGTTGGCTGAGGATGTCAAACCCAGCCGATTAGACAAGGCTAAAGCCTTTGTCAGACAATTGATACCGGCCATTTCCGATGAACGACTTGGCCTGATCTTTTTTGCCGGAGCAGCCTTCCCGCAGGTTCCGCTTTCAACTGATTACGAGTCCTTGCTTATGTTTGTGCAGGACGCCAACCCGAATTTTATCACCGATCAGGGAACCGACATCAAAACGGCCATCGATTTAGGCTCCCGTATGTTTGATGCCAACGAAGCCACCGGCGCAGGGAAGGCCATAATCCTGATTAGCGATGGCGAAAACCATGAACCGGACGCGCTGGAACGCGCCAAACAGGCATTTTCTGAAGGCATTGTGATTCACACCGTGCGCGTGGGCACTGTTGCCGGTTCCACCATTCCCACTGAGGCAGGAACCGAACGGCGCGACTATTCGGGACAACTCATCCGCACCCATTCCGACGAACCTTTCCTACAGGCGCTCGCGAAGGCGGGTGGGGGACTTTCGTTCAACATTGAGGAAAGCGCATCGGCCGTTCAAACCCTTAAATCGGAAATCAGCCGACTCCAGAAAACAACCATTGAAGCCAAGGCGCATACTGAATATGTTTCCTATTTTCAATGGTTGCTGATTCCGGTACTGCTCTTGCTGATGGGGGAACAATTACTTTGGTGGCGGAAAAATAAAACAGCCTAAATTAAGCCAAAATGCGCTATAAGATATTGATTGTTAGTGGTTTATTAATTGCCCGCACGGCACTTTCCGCACAGTCTGCACATGCCCTGCTTCAGGATGGCCAGGGTTTTTACGATAAAAAATCTTATGCGCGCGCCGAAGCAACTTATCGCAAAGCGCAAGGAAGCGCGGCTGTTTACAATGCCGGAAATGCGGCCTATAAACAGGCAAAATACGAAGATGCTGCCACCTTGTTTAAAAGCGCTGCAACGACGGCCTCAAAACCGGCGGAAAAAGCAAATGCATTTTATAATTTAGGCAACGCATACCTGCAAAAAGGCGACTACCAGGAGGCCGTTGATGCGTACGAAAAAAGCCTGCGCCTGTTTCCAAATGCCACCGACGCCAAAAAAAACCTTCAAATAGCCAAAAAGAAATTGCAGGAGCAAGAAGAACCACCGCCGCCACCTCAAAAAACGCCGCCACCACCGCCGCCGCCCAGCATGAAACCCAAAACGGTTTATTTGGATCAGGCAAACGTTGGCCGGCAAAAAGAAGCCGCTCCGCCGCCGCTTTCTGCGGAGGCGGCAAGGTTGTTGCTGGCCAAGTCGGTCACACAAGAGGAACAAAAAAATGCGTTGGAATATCGGGAACTTGCGCCGGCTACCAAGCCGTCTAAGGTGAAAAAGGATTGGTAATTTGAAGTATATCACAACATTACCGCGCGTTCTTATTCAAACATTTTTATTTTTGCACATCAATTAAGATCGAAACCAGACCGGTTCATGGGAGATTCTACCATTAGCATCGTCATACCAACCAAAAACGAGGAAAATTATTTAGTGCGCACGCTTGCGCAATTTGCCGATTGTTTGGAGCAATTTGACCTTGAAATCATTGTTTCTGATGCCAATAGCACAGACAACACACCAGAAATTGTGCGGGCTTATGAAATGAAGACAAACGGTCGTATCCGTTTGGTGCAACGTCCCGGCAAACAAAATATCGCCATTGGCCGCAATGCCGGCGCTGAGGCCGCCAAAGGCAGCATCATTTTCCACATGGATGCTGATGTGATCATCCCAAATAAGGAGCGTTTTTTTTCAAAAATACGCGCAGCATTTCAAAACCCAAGAACCGTGGCCGCCACCGTTCCGATTTGGATTTACCCGGAAGAATCGGGGCTGGTAGACAAGTGTTATCACCTGTTTATGAACAGCGTGATCCGACTTTCTTTTGTTTTTAGCGTGTATTTGGCAAAAGGCGAGTGCCAGGTAGTTCGACGTGCCGCGTTTGAACAGATTGGAGGGTACAACGAAAAACTCGTTGCCGGCGAAG
The DNA here is from genome assembly GCA_037130425.1 of Bacteroidota bacterium. Classification (GTDB taxonomy): domain Bacteria; phylum Bacteroidota; class Bacteroidia; order Chitinophagales; family Saprospiraceae; genus M3007. The sequence continues at coordinate 9,733 of JBAXTB010000115.1, read as the reverse complement.
ACTGTAATTTATTTTTCCGACTCCATAAAGTTGGAAAAATGGTTTATTTGCCGTCCTTGTGCGTACATCATTCGCCGCGTCGATTCCGTGAATACGGCTATTTTAAAGTAAGTATGATCTATTTGAGGGAAGGTCTTTCCTTGTTGTTTCTGCGTAGATCCTACGTGGAAGAATGGGAGCCGGTCCGATAAAACCGTACCTTAAAACAAAACGATATGCCACATTTCTTGCCTCGGTATGCCCTCGCATGCCTCTTTATCTGCTTTTCCTGGGTTTCATGCAAACGCGATACAACCGCAACCGGAAGTGAAAAATCCGGCCTTTCCGATGGCCCCAAACGATTCGAATTAATGGATCCGGCTAAAACAGGTTTGTTGTTTAACAACACCCTGAATGAAAATTCGTCCATTAACTATATGAATTTCAATTATTTATACACAGGGGGCGCAGTCGGGATCGGCGATTTTAACAATGACGGATTGCAGGATTTGTACATGGTGGCAATTTTGGGCGAAAACAAACTGTTTCTGAATAAAGGCAATTTCCAGTTTGAAGACGTAACCGCCAAGGCGGGCGTTTCGGCAAGTTTTGGCATGAAAACAGGCGTTGTGGTCGTCGACATTAACAACGACGGCTGGATGGATATTTACCAATGCCGTACTGGTACGACACCCGACGAACGCGGTAACTTGCTCTTTATCAACAACCATGACGGTACATTCACGGAAAGCGCCGCAGCCTACGGGCTGGAGGTTAAATGCGCAACCACCCACGCAAATTTCTTAGACTACGACCTCGACGGTGATCTCGATGTGTACATTGTGAACCACCGCGTCGATTTTGACAATACTCTGAGCCTGCGCACCCGCCAGGAAGGCAATAAAGTGGTTCGAATATTGGAACCTGAAAATGAATACGAATCTGACCGCCTTTACCGCAACAACGGAAACAATACCTTCACAGATGTGAGTAAACAAGCAGGAATCCAAAAGCACGCATTTGGCCTGAGCTCCCTTGTGATGGATTTTAACCGCGACGGATACCCGGATGTATATGTGGCCAACGACTATATCGAACCCGATAACTTGTTCATTAACAATAAGAACGGCACTTTTACAGACCGTATTTCAGAATATATGCGCCACACCTCCCATTTCTCGATGGGCTCCGACGCGCAAGACATCAACAACGACGGATTGTATGATCTGATGGTGCTTGATATGAACGGCGAAGGCAATGAACGTCAGAAAATGCTGGCTACTGCCATGACGCCTGAACGCTACCAATTACTGGTTAACTACGGTTTCGGGCATCAGATCATGCGCAATATGCTGCAACTCAACAACGGAAATGGCACTTTTAGCGAAATCGGCAACCTCGCAGGCGTGGCTAATACCGATTGGAGCTGGGCGCCCCTCATTTGCGATTTTGACAACGACGGATACCGGGATATTTACATTTCCAACGGCCACCGCAAAGAAGTTACCAACCTTGATTATATGACTTATACCGTCGATTCCATTATGAAAGCAGGCGGTCGTAGTAATGATTTCAATAAATACCTTGCGGATATTCCCGTACACGAACTACACAACTACATTTTCAAAAACAACGGGAACCTGACATTTGAAAATAAAACCAATGCCTGGGGTTTCGGAACCGGCGTGTTATCGAACGGCGCGGCGCAAGCCGATTTGGACAATGACGGCGATTTGGATATTGTCGTCAATAATTCGTCCAAACCAACCTTTTTATACCGCAATACCACCCGCGACAACAACGAAGGCAACTATTTGCAAATCGCGCTGGAAGGTTCGGAAAAAAACACCAAAGGCGTTGGCGCTACGGTGCTGATCCGATACGGCGATGCCTTGCAAATTGCCGATCAGCAGCCGGTACGCGGGTTTATTTCAAGTTCTTCCAATGTTATCCATTTCGGAATGGGCAAAACCGACAAAGTGGATCATGTAAGCATTCAATGGCCCGATGGGAAAGTACAAACCGTTGACAATGTGCAGGTTAACCAGCGTTTGGTGCTAAAATACGCCGATGCTAAAGCAGGTGTTTCCATTTTTAAAAGCCTTGCGCCGGCCGAAGCGCCGATTTATACCGATATTACCAAGCAGGCAGGTTTGAATTATAGCCATAAGGAAAATACCTTTTATGATTTTGACCGTGAGCGCCTGATTCCGCACAAATTCTCCAACCAAGGCCCTTGCTTAGCAAAAGGGGACGTAAACGGCGATGGTTTGGATGATTTTTATGTTGGAGGATCATTTTTGGGCAAACGCGGCGTGTTTATTCAAGGCAAATCAGGCCAGTTCACCCAGAATTTTGCGTCTTTCGTAGCCGATACGACGTATGAAGATACAGGCGCCGTGTTTTTTGATGCGGATGGCGATAAAGACTTAGATTTATACGTGGTAAGCGGCGGAAATGAAGCCCCTGTGAATTCGAAATATTACCAGGATCGGCTTTACCTAAACGACGGGAAAGGCAACTTCAAAATTGCGCCTGAACGCGTGCCGACCGAAGTGTTCAGCGGTTCCTGCGTGCGCGCTTTCGACTTTGATAAAGACGGCGACCTCGACCTTTTTGTGGGCGGCGGCATTATTCCCGGCCAATTTCCCACAACGCCCCTCAGTTTTGTGTTGCGCAACAACGCCGGAAACTTCGAAATGGCTACCAATCAGGTGGCGCCCGATTTTGCCACTGCCGGTTTGGTAACTGATCTCGCCTTTGTCGACCTCGATCAAGACAAGCAGGAAGAATTAGTGGTGGTAGGCGAATGGATGCCGATTGAAATATATAAATTCAACGGAACCAGATTCTTACGCGCTACGGAAAGCTTTGGACTTGATCAAATGAAAGGCTGGTGGAGCAGCATTGCCTACGGTGACTTTGATGGCGACGGCGATATGGATTTGGTCGCCGGCAACCTTGGCCTGAACACCCGTTATCACGCCTCCGCAGAAGCGCCCTTGCGTTTGTACGCCAAGGATTTTGATAACAACGGGAGCATTGATCCCCTTATGGCCTGGTGTGAAAATGGCGTGTACTACCCGGTTCCGTTCCGAGACCCCTTATTAAAACAAATACCGTCGCTCCGGAAAAAATTCGGACGTTATGCGCCTTATGCCAAGGCAAAAATTGAGGATGTGTATTCCAAACAAGAATTGTCCTCGGCGCAATATTTGGAAACCAAAGAGTTACGCACATGCTTTTTGCGCAACGATCATGGAAAATTCAAGGCAGAACCGCTCCCCATTGAAGCCCAGTTCTCCCCGATTAAAAGTATCCTTGTAATGGATGCAAACGGCGACAAAAATCTTGACATCCTGCTGGCCGGCAACGACTACGGGCCGGAGGTGGAAACCGGCGTGTACGATGCCGGAAATGGCGTATTTTTGGCAGGCGACGGGAAAGGCGGTTTCAAAACCGTGCGCAACCTGCAAAGCGGCTTTTGGGCGACCAAAGAAGCGCGGGATATGTTGCACTTACAAATGGCAAATAATAGAACAGCAGTGTTAGTGTCAAACAACGATGACGCGTTACAACTTTTTCAGCAAAAATAAACAGCATAAAAAGGGCGAGCGGGAAGAACTGTCTCCTCCCGCTCGTGCGCTGTGTTCACCATCTAAAATTTGGTTTTGGGAAAACAAACTGCTTAGTTTATTAAAATATAATATAAATATTTTATACTTAAGGTGCTAATAATGCCTAATTTATAAAATTATAAGGTATTGGGTTGCTACTTGTTTGAATTGATAGTTTGGCATAATACTGATTCAATAGGGTCATCACTTTGGTCAATTTTTGTCGTTATACAGGATGCGTAGCGGTTTCGTTTTTGGCGGATTAAAAAAAGAGGCCTTGCTTTTTAAAACTAAGATAAGTATTTAATAAGTAAGGTGCTAATACTGCCTGATTTGTAAAGTTTTAGATAGATACTTTTAAATTATAGGTTGTTAATCCGGCATGTTATGGTCGCAAGGCCTCGTTATAAAGCGTATTGTAATTTCCTTTGTTCTTCTTATTCAGTGGCTGTTGTTTCTTTGTCATTTTGATAGTACAAATATCGGGCGGTTCTGAGGAGTAAAAAACTACGCTTTTTCGGGATTTTCTGGAAAGGAGTTTCGAGCGATTTTACTGATTTTCGGTGTCGAATCATGCCGTATTAAGTTTTTTTGTCGAAAAACAGACGTAAATCACTGGTTTTAGCTTGGTATCTTTGAAGAAGTGGGGCTTAAAAAGATACATAAATTGAGCAAATTCAGGTTCGAAGGGTTTGGCGTTCTTTCGATCCTTACTTGAAAACCCCAACCCAGCGCTTTATCATGTTACAGCGCAATGCTTGTCGTGTCAGAAACAACCCCAAAGTCCTTTAATAACGCTTCGTACAGGTTTATATCTGCATGATGCAATGGCCTTGCAGCATAAAAAAAGCCGCCTCACAACATTTATTGTGAGACGGCTCGGTATTAAGGGAAACGATCCGAAGTGTTGTTAGTTCGTTTTGACAAGCGTGCTTACCTGACGTCCTTCGTTCGTCTCAAGTGTGACGAAGTAAAGCCCATTTGGTAAATCGGACATTTCCACCAATGTTTCCTGATTGCCGGCTTCTGTCCAAACCTTATTGAGTACAGTTTTTACAAGTGTACCGGTGGAGTTATACAGGGAAAGCGTAACCGGACTATCTTTGCCGACCGTGTAGTGCAGGGTGGTTTGGTCGGTGAAGGGGTTGGGGGTTGCGGTAAGCTTGGTGGGGGTAGCATGTTCGAATTCTTCAGAACTTGAACCGCCGCCTTTTCCGCCTGAAGTTCTACCGCCACAAACAAAAAGTTGTGGAGGTGCTTGGTTGTCCATAATAAATTCGAACCTTAGTTGTGGCTGTGCGCCGGCCGAACTTGCTATTGCTTTTATGGTTACAAAGTCTAAACTGGCATTTGTCTGTTTATAGCCGATTGAATTAGCCGGGCCTGTGTAATTTGGATCAGGATTCCTGATAAGGTCATTAATTGATTTTTGCTGGAAATAGGCATCATAGCCCTGCCCATTTAGATAGTTCCATGCGCCAAATTCTACAGATGAAATGGTACTCGGTTGGCCGTTAGGATACCCTTTTGTGATTTTGTATTGTCTAAACTGGTTAATCGGCATACCTGTATTTGGATCTAAATCAACGAGTACGACGCCGGAAGGAGGAATGGTAATTGGCGCGTAATTAGGACACTCTCCAAGATACACAATGTTTTCAATGATAATTGCCGTTGTGCTAAAGGGTCTTTGCTGTTCCAAACCGTAATCATCGTGAACGCCGCAAGAGGTTGCGCTAACGTAGACAATATAATTGGTGTTCGCAATAAGTCCGGTTAGTGTTGCAGAAGTTGAGCTGGTAAACTGTGTAGTTGTGTAGGTGGGGTTAAACGTGTTTTCTACCCGCACTTTGTACCACGTCGCTCCTGAAACCGGCGTCCAACTTACTTGAGCGGAGTTCGCTGTAATATTCGAAACGGAAACGTTCGCAGGAGGGGGCAGCGGGCAGGTTAATTCTGTGTTTGCATCCGGCCGATCAGGCGTTTCAGGTGCAGATGCATAGAGAAAGTTAGAGAGGCTAAAGCCAAGAAGCAGGAGAACGAAAAATTTTACTTGTTTCATGTTTGTATAAAAATCTATGTGAGCACGTTTAATTCATGGCAAAGGTGAGGGCATCCGTTGAAAGAAATTACTACGTTTTTTTGCGTTTTTCCGAAACGCCTCAAAAACCGATCATCCTTAAGCTAAACAATTATGTTGCATAAGAAACTTTTGGAGGTGCTGCAACGCTTGACGCGGGCTGAACACAAACGGCTCAGGTTATTTTTACAGTCGCCGTATTTCTCAGGATCAAACAACGCAGAAAATATTTTGCGCCTTTACGACTATATTTTTACGTTTAATGCGGAAGAAAGTCATCCACAATTGGAAAAAGAAGTGGTGTTTCGACATTTTTTCCCGGATCGGGTATTCAAAGAAAAAGAGAAAAGTCCACTTGATTCGCTTGCTTCGGATCTTTTTAGCTTAGTAAGGCGTTTTTTGGGGCAACTTCATCTGGAGGATACCGATATGATACAGCAGGATTTGCTTGCGCTGGCCAGATTTTACCGAAATTTTGGTCTGGAGGATCGATTCTCCCAAACGATTGATTCCCTTCGGAAAAACCAAAAGGAATCAAAAGCGCGTGGAGTCGCATTTTTCTACATGCAATACCTCATTGAAACAGAGGACTCAGAATTTCAATTGCTTTATAACTCACAGGAAGATGACTCTAACCTCAAAGAGGTACACAAAAGTTTAGATATATATTTCAGTTTGTTAAAATTGGAAAATATTTGCGCATATAACCACCAGACTCGCTTTTCAAAAATAGAAAAAGAGCCAGACAACGTTTCTATTTTGAGTCGGGCAGTAATAGATTTAGGTAATGCCGGAACCTTTGATGATATAGCACTGGCGCAAATTTATTTGACTGTAAACAATCTTATTGCTGATGCTGAAAACGATTCATTATTTTCGAAATTTGAATTGCAATTAGAGCAATATAAAACTGAAATTCCTTTCGACAAATATCGTGATTTAAAGACCTTTTACCGCCATTACCTGGGGCACCAGTACATAAAGCACGGTAGTGAATTTACGAGGCAGCGAATTTTTGAAATTTATAAAGAACACTTCGAAGAAGGCTATTTTTACATAAATGACCGCATTGAGGTCCGATCGCTTCGCGTATTATTACTCTTTGCACTCAAACAGGGCCAATACGAATGGATCAAAAATGTACTGGAGAAGCATCCGCCTGAAAAAATTTGTGGCACGAAGTACCCTGCAGAGATTTATAGTATTTACTGGTCCGAGTATTATTTCTATATTCAGGATTACAATGCGGCATTCGAAAAATTGGTCTACCGAAATTTTGAAAGCCCGATATACAGCTTACTTGCGGACGTCCTGCTAATTAAAATATATTTTGAAACCCAGGACGACCTGATCGAGTCCCGCATGAAAGCAATGGATCAAAAAATCCGAAGAACGAATATTGCAAGCGAAATCAAAGAACGATTTAACAACTTCCTCAAAAAGCTCGACAAAATCATCAAATACCGCTGGCTCAAAGACAAAGCCAAATTAGCCAAAATAAACGAAGAAATTAAAAGCACCACCAATATCATGGAACGCGAGTGGCTCCTCGAAAAACTCGGAAACGGCCCCACCGCCTAAACAAAAAAGGGTTGTGGATTTGCCCCAAATCCCAATGTCATTGACTTGAGGATTTAAGAATTAAGATTACATGATTTAAGATTTTAGATGGAGCGCGGTATCGCTTAACATTACGAAAGGCCAGTCCTTGTCCGAATGCAGCCATTTCCGTTGCAAATACGAATGCTGCAACCACAAAAACTAAAAATACGCGACTCCATCTTAAGTCATGTAATCTTAAATCATGTAATCTTAAATCCTTAAGTCAACAAAATTGCCCACTACCCTCCCTCACGCCATCGCGCCCGCGTGCATCAGTTCCTCAATTTCCTCCGCTTCAATTGGGATATTCTTAAACAAATCAATCGGACTGTGATCCGTAATCAGGATGTCATTTTCTAAGCGAATGCCCAAATTTTCCTCCGGAATATAAATACCCGGCTCGCAGGTAAACATCATGCCCGCGCGGAAAGGCTCGTAACGCAGGCAAATATCGTGAACGTCCAGACCCAAATGATGGCTGGTGCCGTGCATAAAGTATTTTTTATAGGCCGGTTTGTCCTTGTCCTGTTTTTCCACTTCGTCGCGGGTAATCAGGCCGAGTCCCAGTAACTCGCTTTCCATCACTTTACCCACTTCTTTATGGTATTCTTCTAAAGTATTGCCCGGTACCAGCATGGCTTTGGCCTCCTTCATCACGCGCAGCACGGCATTGTAAACCGCCCGCTGTCGATCCGTAAACTGGCCGCTTACAGGAATTGAGCGGGTCAAATCCGCCGCATAATTGGCGTATTCGCTACCGAAATCCATCAGCAACACATCGCCGGCCATACATTGGCGGTTGTTTTCGGTATAGTGCAGCACGCAGGCGCTTGAACCCGATGCTATAATAGGTGTGTACGCGTGGTCAGTGCAGCGGTTGCGGATAAACTCGTGTATGATTTCGGCTTCCACCTCGTATTCCCAAACGCCGGGTTTTACAAAATCCAGCACCCGCCGGAACGCTTTGCCCGTAACATCTACGCTGTATTGGATCAAATCCACTTCCATTTGGCTTTTCACCATTTGGAGTTTTTTCATAATCGGCTGTGCGCGCAGGAGCGTGTGCGCAGGGTAGCGTTGGTTCAAATATTTAGCGTAACGCAGGTCGCGGGTTTCAACCGGGGACGAATACCGATCGTTTTCATTGATATTCAGGTAAATACCTTCGGCCAGCAGGATCAATTCATTCAGAATAACCTCCGCTTCGTCTAAGAAAAGTACCTTTTCAATGCCGGAAGCGGCTTGGGCTTCTTCCTTCGTATATTTATGGCCTTCCCAAACGGCGATATGCTCATTGGTACGTTTTACTAACAGCAACTCCTTATACCCTTCGCGTGGGCAATCCGGAAACAAAACGAGCATCGTTTCTTCCTGATCAATACCGCTGAGGTAAAAAAGTCCGGCATTTTGACGGAAAGGAAAACATTGGTCGCCGGAGCGGGGCATTTGGTCATTTGAATTAAAAATGGCCACCGTGTTCGGCTTCATTTCACGGGTGAAGCGTTTGCGGTTGAGTTGAAACAGTTCAGAACTGATGGCGGTATATTTCATAATAAAGCTTGGTAAGAATTTGTGCGGCCAAAGAAGGAGAGTTTTAGGGAAAAATACAAGCATGTGCCGTTAAAATCGGCAGAAATACTAATTTTGCCCGTCGACCTTGGCCATGCGCTTGTTTTAAAGGATGATTTCCCTAAACGGAGGTCGAACGCCCGCAATCATTTTCACTCATTTCATCCATTTTATTATGAATTTTCCTTCTAACTGCAAATACACGGCCGACCACGAATGGATCCGCGTTGAAAGCGGCAATATCGCCTATGTGGGCATCACCGATTTCGCGCAAGGCGAATTGGGAGAAGTGGTTTACATCGAAGTCGAAACACTTGGAAAAACGGTTGACGCAGGCGCCGTTTTCGGTACGGTGGAAGCGGTAAAAACTACTTCCGATTTGTTTATGCCACTCAAAGGCAAGGTGTTGGAGTTCAATTCCCAAATTGATGACACCAATGGCGGCGACCCGTCGCTTCTAAACTCAGAACCCTATGGCAATGGCTGGATCATAAAAGTTGAACTTGCCAACCCGGCTGATATGGAGGGTTTGTTGGATGTTGATGCGTATAAGACCCATATCGGGCAGTAGGCCAATGCTTTCTTGAGATATGCTCCCCTTTAGGGCAATGTCGTTGACTTAAGGCTTTTAAAGCCCCAACGGGGCGGAATCATTAACACAGGGTAACGCCCTGTACCTTTGAAGCCATGCAAGATCTAAGCCCTGAAAGGGCGAAATCTATCCGGCGCTACGTGTGATTCCGCCCTTTTAGGGCTTCTCAAAAACCTTGGCCATTTTAAATTGGGCGTTGCCCAATTCTAATGATTTCGTCCTTTCAGGACTTTGGTAACCCTTAAGTCAATGACATTGCCCTAAAGGGGAGTTGATCCGAAAAGTGGTTGATTA
>JBAXTB010000114.1:0-15526 GCA_037130425.1 Bacteroidota bacterium | reverse complement strand
GGCATCCGAACGGGCGCCCCTTGCGGGCGCCCTTCGTGGGCACCCGCGAGGGGCGCCCCTACTGGGCCATAATATGCGACATGCGCAACAAATCCTTATTCAAATGTTTCTTTTTGTGAATAGCGTCTTCAAACGGCGTGTAGTGTACGCTGTTGTTTTTAATACCCACCATAACGCCCGATTTGCCTTGCAAAAGTGCTTCCACCGCCGAAAAACCAAGGATGCTGGCCAATACGCGGTCGAATGCAGAAGGTGAACCACCGCGCTGCAAGTGGCCGATGACGGTCACTTTGATATCATCGTATGCTTCAACTTTTTCGGAAACTTTCTGCGCAATATCGTACACCGTGCCCATGTGGTTGCCCTCGGCCACAATCACAATACTGAACAATTTGGCCCGTTTGGTGCTGCGTTTCAACAGTTTAATCAGATCTTCTAAGGAAGAATCTTCTTCCGGAATTAACACGCCGCCCGCGCCGCCTGCAATGGCCGTGTGCAGGGCGATGAAACCAGAATTGCGGCCCATCACCTCCACAAAAAACAAACGATTATGGGAATCGGCCGTATCGCGAATTTTATCCACCGCTTGTACCGCTGTGTTTACAGCCGTATCAAAACCGAGGGTAAAATCGGTGCCGTACAGGTCATTGTCTATGGTACCCGGAATACCGACAATCGGCATGTCTGGGTATTCAGACATAAATATAGACGCCCCGGTAAAAGTACCGTTGCCACCGATGGCGATTAATGCGTCGATATCATTGTCGATGAGGTTTTCGTAGGCCTGTTTGCGCCCCTCCGGCGTTAGAAAACGCATACTGCGGGCCGTTTTCAGAATGGTGCCGCCTCGATGAATGATGTTGCTGGCATCGGTTGTTTCTAAGCGGCGGATATTGCCGTCTATCATACCTTCATACCCGCGCATGATTCCGTAAATATGCAAGTCGTTGTTGAATGCATTGCGCACAATCGCGCGAATGGCAGCATTCATGCCGGGGGCATCACCGCCAGAGGTAAATACCGCGATGCGTTTTATTTCTTTTGCCATAATGGATGTATTCTAACGATTTGTGTTTAAACGCCAGAGGAAAAGGTTTTGGCATTTTTTGAATAGTCCGGATAATTTGCGCAAAACCTAATACGGCGGTGTTTATTTGTTCCGGGTCAAATTAGTCGACCCCAGCGTTCAAATGATAATCGGCTAATGCGTAAATCGGCTTGCGCACGATCATACCGGGCCGCAAACGCCGCTCTTCCATGCACTTCACCAAAATATCTTTAAAATGGTAGGCGATTGATCCGACAAAGTGAACCGGCACCTGTTGATAGCCCTGGTATTTCACCACCTGCCGATCAAGGAAATCGCTCAAACATTGCGCAACAATATGCTGGATAAAGGTGTGCTGGATATTGGCGCCTAAAAACTGGGTAAAAGTAGCCAAATAAGCGTTGGCGCCTTTTTCGTACACCCGGTCTTTGATTGCTTCCGGACCTTCCGGATATGCCTCGTTGAAGGCTTTTTGCAAATCGGTCGGCAGTTCACGGTAAAACATGGCGCGCAACAAAGCTTTGCCAAGGTAGGTACCGCTGCCCTCGTCGCCAAGCAACCAGCCTAAGGACGGAACGTTGTCAAGAATGGTTGTTCCATCGAAATAGCAGCTGTTGGAGCCAGTGCCTAAAATACAGGCAATACCGGCACTGCGTCCACAGGTAGCGCGCGCGGCTGCGAGCAAATCGTGCTCAACGTCCACTTTGGCTTTCGGAAAAAGTGCCCGGAGCGCTGCCGCTACGATTTCAGCACGGTGCTCGTCGTGTACGCCGGTACCATAAAAATAAATCGCTTCAACCTCCAAAGGATCGAGTTTGGGAAGTAATTGCGTTTCAACCAATGTTTTAATTTCAGCGGTTGTATGAAAAAACGGGCTGAATCCTGATGTATTTTCCAGTCGTTGATCGCGTCCGCTGTTAATCAGCAGCCAATCGCATTTCGTTGAACCACAGTCGGCTATAATGACCATGTTGTATTGTGTATGTTGAATGTATGAATGACGAAAACGATTCAGCAAGAACCGCACCGACTATTTGTATTTTTTACACGATGTCGCAAAAATAGGTGTTTATTGAAAAAAACAGCCATAAGTTCAAAAAAGACCGAAAACTTATTGCAAGAATCGGTTTGATGAAAAGATTAAAATAAAAAATATTTCAAACATTTTGTTGCTTTACAACAACATTATGTTTTACTTTGCATCATCAAACAATCAATCAACATTCGATCACCTAAATTTCATAAACATGACGCCATCTCATCGTGTAAACAGCGCCACTTATCAAAACAGCAGGGTGACGACTGAAAGCCGTTTTAAACTGGAGGCCATACCGGAATCCGTGCTTTGGAAAATCGTAATCCTTGCAGGCCTGCTTTATTTGGTTTGGAGCGATAAAATCTCCATTGTTTTTGGGGTTGCAGACAATGATAAGCCAGCCCTTGAAACCGGCAAACGGGCGAAAGCCTCCTTGCTCGATTTTTCATTAAGCGGACCAACCAAGGAGAAACGCCAAATGCCGCCGGTTGAGGTAACCTTGCCTCCAAATGAGCTAAACAACCTCACATTTGCCATTGACCATGCTTTTGCAGAACGCAACGGAATCTCGGAAACAGATGTTGCACGTCGTATGGCGCGTTGTAACATGTACGTTGATCAGTTTGCGCCGGTAGCCGTTGCAGAAATGCGCAGAACAAATATTCCGGCGAGTATTATTCTGGCGCAAGGTCTGCTAGAAAGTGACGCAGGCAAAAGTAAACTTGCCTTGGCTACCAACAACCATTTCGGCATAAAATGTTTTTCAAAGCGTTGTAAAAAAGGGCATTGCAAAAACTTCACAGATGATTCACACAAAGATTTTTTTGTAAATTATGCCAATGCCTGGGGTAGTTTCCGGGCGCACAGTGAAATGCTGCGTAACCAAAAGCGATATGCTGATCTGTTCGACCTGAAAGAAAACGACTATCGGGGCTGGGCATACGGATTGGTAAAATCTGGTTATGCCACGGATAAAAAATATGCGGAAAAACTCATTGCGATCATTGAGGCGTTGAAGTTGTATCAGTATGATGCGCGGGCTTAATGCGAGGGGAGGGGACAAGGCTAACCAATTCGATCCACTAAATCAACGAAGCTATCCACCCCATCAATCCCCAACATCTCCCCTGCCATCCGAAAAACCACCCAGGCCCCCTCCCCTGCTACCCGCATCGCCTTCAGCGAACTCGCCCCGGCCGATTTGGATAACTTAACCCCAAAACCATCTTTAATCAAGGGATGATGCAAAAAACGAACGGCACTAAAGGATTGATACTTAAGTTTTTGCGCTAAAAAAATCTGCGCTTCAGTGGATGGTAAAAGATCATGCCCGCGCACCACATGCGTAATGCCGAAATGCAGATCATCCGCCAAACTGGCTATTTGGTACGCCGGAATCCCGTCACGCCGGCGCACCACAAAATCAGACATCGCAAGGCCCGCATCGGTTTTTATACGCCAACTGCAATCCGGTTCATTCAGTCCAATTCCTTGGTTCCGAAACTCTGGAGGGTAACAATCGCCGAATGCAGCCAGTTCTTTCCGGGATTTGCGGCAGCCAAACAACAAGTCGCGCGTGCGCAAGTCATCCAATACCTGATGGTAAAGATCCATGCGCCGCCACTGCGACCAATTAGCCTCAAAATCTTCGGGTGATCGTGGGCCGTCGTCGTAATCAAGCCCCAGCCAGTTTAGCGACTCAAAAATATCCTCCAAATACTCGGGGCGCTTCCGTTCCCCATCAAGATCGTCGATGCGTAAAAGGATGCGTGCGCCCGGCGTGCTGCGCGCCGGTAAGTAATTGAGTACAAAGTTGAGGGCATTGCCGATGTGTAAAAAGCCGGAAGGCGTGGGGGCAAACCGCAAACGACTACCGGCGCTCAGCGTGGCATTAAACGCGGTAAACTGTTCACGAAACGACTTTTCAGGCATCGGGCAGCAAAACCTTATTTCGTTTGCGGGGTCTCCTGATTCTGTTTTTCAAATTGCTGAAACACTTCTTCCGGCGTTTTTCCAAGCAATTTCAAGCAATTTTGCGCGTCATCCGCAAAATCCGGGTCGTTCGGATAGCGCTTCAGGAAATCTTCATAAGCCGCCTTGGCTTTATCGTTGTTTTTCAAATAATTCTCGTACACGAAACCGGTCATAAACAAAGCCTGGGGCGCTTTCGCGTGGTTCGGCGTTTTTTCAGCCACATTGTTGTAAAACGCCAGCGCTTTTTCTGGTTCTGAAATGGTAACGGCCAAACCAGCGGCCTTCATCGACAACTCGGCGTAGTGATCTGGATTGCTTTTTTCCAGCAAGGCCGTGTATTGTTCAGCGGTGGATATAAATTGGCTTGCTTTCGCCATATCGGTGATATCGCCATTCGCAGACTTCATTTCTTTGTCCAGCGTACTCAGCGTTTTTTCAAACTGGGCCGCCTTATCCTGGCAAGCCGTCAAATTGAACATCAAAACGCAGGCGAATAATTGCAAAAACAGATTTTTCATTATTTTATAGTTGATCGTAATTCGAGTGATTGTTTGATTCGACGATTAAACTTTCGTGCGCAGCAATCTTATTTAATCAAACTGCAAATTTAGGAGATGAATTGGTGATTGCGTCGCTTTTTTATACCGGATTAAAAGAAGCCGACAAAATTTCGCCGCTTCTTTTGCCGCAACAAAACAATAGATCAAGCACCGACAAATCCTCCAAAAATCCGTGTCGTTCGGCAAAGACCTGGGAATATGGCGCGGGCATAAACCATTCCGGCCGAGTTTCCTGATTCGGCCGAATCTCCCCCCGATAATCGCCGGGCATTTGTACGTTGTATGGCCGAAAAGTCTCAGAAAACAGGAATTCCGTTTTACAATTGATCTTAGCGCACACCCAATGCAGCAATTCAAAGTTAAAATCGAACAAAAACGGGAAATTTTGGGTGTAAAACCGTTCAAGTCCGGCCGCATAATGTTCAAAATAAGGCGCGCTTCCGTAGGCCGCCATAATACTACGCCAATGCAGGCGTTGCCAGGCTTCGTCGTAAGAAATGCGTACTTCGCGTATAGCCGTTTGCTGGTGTTTGCCTTTAAACAAAGGAATACTCAGCCGTTGCACCCCATTCGGGCCTGCAATATGACAGCGGTTGCGATAAGAACCTTTTTGAAAATGCTCCTGCGCTTCCAATTCGATTTGCTCGTTTTGCCAGGCCGTCGCCATCCAGGAAACGGGCGGCAAATAATGTAACTCAAGTAAGATCAATTAAATTGATTTTCAATGATTTAACGGTATTCGACGTTATTTTAAATCGCTCATCAGGACGATAACCCAACACCCAAATCAAGGCGCCGTCGCCATTTTCCAGTACCCAAATTTGCGCTTTGTCAAAACGGGAAATCTTCAAATTGGTGAAATAATCCTGCAATTTTTGACTTTTGCCGCCCATGCCAAACGGTTGAAACACATCGCCCGATTGCCAATGTCGCAAAGTCAGTGGGAATTTCAGTTTGGAAACATCCACCAACACCGCGTCTTTCCCATTCGGAAAATCTTGATTATCAGCGCTATAAGTAAAAAACAAACGTTTTCGATCCGGCAAAGTTACCATTAAGTCGTCATCCATGATCCGGATGAATTCCGGCGCGCCAGAATTGGGCATAGAAAGCAGCAACATTTCCCGATCGGAAAGCAAACGATGGCCTGATTCCGTACTCCATTCCATGCCTACGGTATCAATGTTCAGCGCCATTTGGCGGGCCTGTTCGGTTGTAAAACCGTATTGCTTCAACCAATCGTGTAAAAAGCGCGCGGGTGCAGGCAGTTTTTTAACCCGCTCCTTTGAAATTCGGTGCGGGTCATCTCCGATATAAAATTCGGTGAAGAAGGCTAAATTATCGGCTTGATCTTGCAAACGCTGCATGTTGCGGGCCGCAACCGGCAAAAATTCGGAATTCAGTTGTTCGAATTGTGGGACAATGTGGTGCCGAACAAAATTGCGCGCATAATCGTCACTTGCATTGCTGCGGTCCTCGCGCCAGCTGATTTCGTTGGCAGCGGCGTATTGTTCAATCTCCGTTCGGGTGGCAAAAAGCAGCGGACGAATAACATATCCGTTTTGAGCAGCCATACCTGTCAGGCCGTTGATGCCCGTTCCCCGCGCAAAATTGAGCAATACCGTTTCAACAGAATCATTCAAATGATGCGCGGTGACAATGTGTTGAAAATTGTTTTCCACCCGCATTTCTTCAAACCAGCGGTATCGCAATGCGCGTGCGGCCATCTGAATCGACAATTTATTTTCCTGCGTAAATGTTTCTGTATCAAAGGATTGTTCCAAATACAAAACATCGTTGCGCCCTGCCCACGCGCGCACAAACGCCGCGTCGCCATCCGATTCAGCGCCGCGCAACTGAAAATTACAATGCGCAATACCAAAAGGAATCCTACTTTCGAGCATTAAATGAGCCAAAACCATCGAATCGATACCGCCACTGAGCGCGAGCAAACAACGCTCGCCGGGTGCAATCAAATGGTGTTGTTCGATAAAGCCTAAAAATCGTGTTAATAATTGCATGTCCGGGTTAAAATCGGGTTAAAGATGCGCATTCGGTGTTTAACGCAGCGGTTCTTGTCCCATTTTTACGCATTCAAATGTAAGTTGTCTATGAAAACAATCTTGTCAATCGTCCTTTTTCTATTCAGTTATACCGCTTTTACCCAAAATACCGTGGCCGTAACGGGCATTGCGCGGGATGAAAATGGCGAACCTTTGCCCTTCGCAACCGTGTATGTGCGCAACAGCAGCAATGGAACAGTTACCAATGCAAAAGGTTTTTTTCGCCTGAACGTGGCGCCCGGGCCACATGAAATCGTATTTCAATACATTGGTTATCAACAACATATCGAAAAAATAAAAGCATCCGGCGAAACCCTCAAACTCGATGTAAAACTAACGCCCAGCGACCTTCAAATTGGCGAGGTGGTCATTACCGGCGAAGACCCCGCCTACCGCATCATGCGCGAGGCCATCGCCAAACGGGATTATTATAAAAACAACACGGATAATTACAGCGTAGATGTGTACATGAAGGGCTTTTACAAAATTTTGAAAGCGCCTAAAAAAATCATGGGCAAGGACGTGGGCGACATGGGCGGCGTATTAGACACCAGCGGAAGCGGCGTTTTGTACCTCTCTGAATCTGTGTCAAAATTGTATGCGCAAAAGAAACCGGCGCGGCAAAAGGAGGTGATGATTTCCAGCAAGGTAAGCGGTTCCGACAATGGTTTTAGTTTTAACCGCGCCACCTACACCGACTTTAATTTATACACCGAACACGTGGACATCGGCCGCGACATCCTTTCCCCTTTGGCCGACAATGCGTTTAACTATTACAATTTCAAGTATTTAGGCGAATACACCGACCAAAACGGGTTTAAAATTGAAAAAATTCAGGTGCGCGGCAAACGTTCGGCCGACCCGGTTTTTAACGGCACGCTCTTTATTGTCGACAATTGGTGGAACCTTGCCAGTTTTGATTTGTACCTCAACGGAAGCGCTATCAAGCAACCCGCCATCGACACCATGCACATACAACAGGAGTTTGTGTTTTTGGACAAACCTGATAAATGGCGGGTAATTTCACAATTGACCACTTTTCATGCCGGCATTTTCGGTATCCACATCGGCGGTTTTTTCAACAGCGTTTTTTCCAATTATGAAATGAATCCTGCGTTTCCTGCCAATCTGTTCGGCGTTGAAACCTTTAAAATTGAAAACGAAGCAAATAAACGCGACACTGCCTATTGGAACAGCATCCGCCCGGTGCCGCTCACGGCAGAAGAAGCCCGCGATTATACTAAGAAAGACAGCATCAGTCGGGTCGTAAACTCCAAAAGTTACATGGACAGCCTTGACCATAAAGACAATAAGTTCAAGGTCATGAACCTGTTAGGCGGCTACACCTGGAAGAATACCTACAAAAAAACGACCCTCAATTTGCCGGGCGCGGGTGCTTGGATACAGTTTAATACCGTACAAGGCTGGTTGCTCAATTTTCAACCTTCATACACCCATACAACAGATCAAAAAATAAAATCCCTGAAGATTGAAGGCGATTTGAACTACGGTTTTTCGGAAGAAAAACTGCGCGGCGCCCTGCGTTTTGAACGCCGATTCGACCGCATGTACAACAAAACACTGGTGCTGCATGCGGGTATATTACCACAACAATTTAACGGCGAAGCGCCCATCGGTGTTATGTTAAATGAAATGTATTCCTTGTACACACGCTTGAATTACATGAAGTTATATGAAAAAACCTTCGCGCGCGCCGAGTGGAGCCAACGCCTTGCGCGGGGTATTTTAATAAGTGGCGGCGTGGAATGGAACCAGCGAAAACTTTTAAAAAACAACAGTTCGTACTCCTGGCACAAGGGAGAACGCCAATACTCCAGCAACGACCCAATTCCCGGCGATTATCCCAACGGCTTTTTCCAAACAAACGAAGCATTTTTGATTGATTTGGAAGCCGAATTCAGAGTCGGTGAAACGTATAGCAGCTATCCCGGATACCGAGAGTATTCAAAATCGGAATGGCCGGAACTATTCCTGCGCTATAAAAAAGCGATTTCAGGCGTAGCAGGCAGCGATGTTAATTATGACCATATCAGTGCAGAAATTCGCAAAGAAGGCATTGGATTTGGTTTGGCAGGCTACACAGACGCCTCTCTCTCAGGCGGCTTTTTTATACAAGACAAGCACACTGAATTTATTGATCTTCAACATTTTAACGGCAACCAAACCCTGTTTGCCAAACCGCAACATTACCTGAATTCCTTCTTCCAATTGCCTTATTACATGTTCAGCACAAACCAGCCATACTTGGCTTTACACGCCCAGCACCATTTGCAGGGCTGGCTACTCGACAAAATTCCGGGCGTTCGCAAACTCAACTGGAAGGAATTATTCGGTTTTAACATGCTGTATATGAAGCACTTCGACGCTGACTCCACTGTTCTACGCGAAGCGCCTTATTGGGAAGTAAATGCAGGGTTTGAAAATATCGGGTTCGGCGTTTTCCGCATATTGCGGGTCGATTTGGTGAACAGTTTTTACGGCAATAAATATGACCACTTCGGGGTGGTGCTGGGTCTTAGCCTTTAATTTTTTTCAATTCGGCTAATTCCGCTTCAAGTATCTGTAAAAACGCATCTAACTTAGCAAAATCTCGTTTGGCCGCCTCCGGATTAGCCGGATCAAAGGAGTGGCGTTCAAACGCAGCCAAGGTCATGCGCATTTGTTCGAGTCGCTGCTCGGAAACTGTTTCAGGATCGGCAAAAGGATCGCGCTTTGGTCGGGCCGTTTCGCCTGCCTGTACTGCATTTCCGGAGCCAGCTTGGGCACGGCGTTCCCGTTGCACCTTTTCCCCGTCCACCTTATCTTCCATCGCTTGCGTTTCATAACGCATTTGCGCCACCAGGTTGCGTTCGCCCAGCACGATGCGACTGCTTTCATTCTTGTCGAATGCCGTCTTTAGCATCTTCAATTCGGTGCTAAAGTATTCAACCTGAGCCGTTTTAATATTCAAATCAGCGTCAAGCGGCGATTTGTAGCGAACCGTCTCACGGCGTCCGGCCGTAGCTTGAGCATCGGATTGCGCTTGCGCCTGCGCGTACAAGCTCAGGCTTAAAAATGCAAGGAGTAGTGAAAGTTTCATGTTGCGATTAAATTTATTTTGATGAAATCGGATCGTTTTATGCCTTTGGAAGCAATTGGAGACAAATATAATTTAGTTTCAAACCAATTTAAGGTTTAAAGTGTGTTTGTTTTTTGATTTCTAAAGGGCCTGCGTAAGGAGTGGGAACCACAATTACAAATTAATCAACAAACCCGACACAATCAACGTAACCCCTGCAATCAAACCCGCATGATGCTCCAGCGCGTGCCAGTCTAATTTTTCTAACCCGTGCAGCGCCAGCCGCATCCAAATCAACATGCCGCTGATGGTGAGGGTGGCGTATAAAAGCGTCAATAAAGCAACAAAATGCCAACCATGCGGACCGGCAGCCAAAAAATACCCCTCTATTTCAAAACACGGGGATAAAAACATGGCAATGGCTAAGGATGCAACAATTCCAAACCGCGAGGCTTGGTTATGCAAATGAAAATGGTGGTGAAAATAATGCTGGTAAATATAAAAAGCGCCCAATGCGATCAGAAGCGCGGGCGAAATCCAAGTGGTAAAAAACGCCATTCTATCGGCCAAAACCAAGCCAAATGCGGCAAGTGCAACGCCAACCAGCACCGTGCTTAGTACATGCGCCAGCCCTGCAACAAAGGTAACCCATAACACCTGCTTAGGCGGCCAGGATTCTTTGCGGCTGATGGCCAAAATAGGCAACCAATGGCTTGGAATAAGCGCATGAAAAATACTGATAACGGCGCTACCGACCAAAATACTAAACATGTGGCTTTATACTATTTTTTCCACCTCGTAAATGGAATTAATTTTCCCCGCAAATAAACAATAAAAACGGGGTGTTTCGCGCAACATGGAAATTTCTGTCGGACGACCGTCGTCGATATAACTCGACTTTAACTTGGATTTGATGGTAAAATACGAGAATAGATGTTCAAAATGAACCGATTCCGAAAAATACTGCCCCATTTGCGCCAACATTTTCCCTGCATTACTCATCGGGCGGCGCGCACATTCGGTACAAATGCCCGGACGTTCAGGGGTACAACGTTCGTCTTCCGTCGTTTGACAATCGAAACGGGGCAAATTATCGTACGAAATTTTGTGGTGGGTGTAGGCCACCGATGACAAGGACAACAAACCGCTTTTTCCGTAGGGCATGATAGAACCGAATGGGCCGTCCATCACCGTAAGCCCCTTATCCCGAAAGGCGTCGGAATTCACAAAAGCGATTTCTGAAATTTCGTGGGTCAGTTCCAGGTCGCGCGCGCCGAACATGCGGTTGACGGCGTTGGTGGCGGCATAAGTGGCATTTATGACGGTAGTCGTTCGAATCGCCTTTTCAACGGGTTCGGCCATCTGTATAACCCATTCATTCCCAATATCTTGTGCGCTTATCATGCGCGCCTGTTTCAAAACCTTTACGCCCGCGTGCGCCTCTACCCGTGCGCGGTAATGCGCGCTCAACAGCACCGGATCAAAAGAATGTTCTTCAGTGCGGTAGAGCGCCTCCAGCCGATTGTAATTAAACAGCGGGTGGCGCGCTACCCGTTCGCACCGAATATCAAGATAGGCGCAGAAACGCTCAAACTGGGCGGCATCGGTAAAAGAACCGAAGCGATCAATGGCGTAGTATTTTTCAAAACTGCCGTTTACAAAAGCCTTGTGTTCGGCTGTAAAACGCCCCTTGTGCTCATCGCTCATGGCAGCCGTGGCCACACTGCGCGGATAGTGGTACCCGCTGTGTAAACGCGCCTGATTGACCAAGGAGGCTTTTTGGAACAAGCGACTTTCTTTTTCCAATAAAGCTACTTGCGCACCTTTATCGGCAAGGTACAAGGCGGCGTAACACCCGAAGATGCCGCCGCCTACTATTACAAAGTCAAAAGAATCAATCAATTATGCCAATGTTGCCTGAAGTTCGATTGGAATAGCCGACAGGGCGCGGCTAACCGGGCAACCGGCTTTAGCGGCAAGGGCCAATTCCTGAAATTGTTCGTTGGTGATACCCGGCACATCGCCTTCCAAAACCAAGGTAATTTTTTCAAATGCCCAACCAGCATCTTGTTTTTCCATGTCGATGTTTGCACTTACGCGCAATTCAGCCGGTGGGAAACCTGCGCCGGAAAGTTGAAAACTCAGCGCCATTGCGAAGCAGCCTGCGTGTGCGGCAGCAATCAGTTCTTCCGGATTGGTACCAGCGGCGCCGTCTTCATTTTGAAAACGCGCTTTGAAAGAATACGGCGTGTCGCTTAATACGCCCGACGGGCCGTTTAATTTGCCTGCGCCTTCTGCGCCAGTGCCTTGCCAAACTGCAGAAGCAGTACGTTTGAAATGAGCCATTTTTTATTGATTTAAGGTTGAAAATGATGTTGATACTGATACGCCTTCAAGCGGACTTGTTTGCCACGTTCCGTACAAACAAAATCCTGCCACACAAGTTCGATACCGGGCAAAATTTCAAGCACGGGCCTTTTATGCGGCGTCAAAACGACTAACAAGGGCGCAGCGGCAAGCAAATTCCACGCAAGCGGAAACAAATCTTTCGGCGGACATAAATGCAGCGCGAACGAACTGATAATCACGGAATATTGCTCTGGCAGTCCGTTTTTCACCACGTCTTTAAAATCATGGCGCATGCACGGGCGGCCCGTATTGCGCTCATACAATTCATACGTGTAAGGATCGCAGCCCATGATATTTGAAACGCCCTTAGCAGCCAAAACCTGGGTGACCTCTCCCCCACCGGAAGAGAAATCGAGCACGCGCGTGCAGTCCATACGCGCCACGTTGCGCGTGAGCAGGGCTTCAATTTCGGGAAAATGCGGATTTTCGTAGGTTTCCGCATGTTCCCGATAGTACCCGTCTGCGCCCAGCGCTTCGTACAAAGGCCGAATGGATTTCATTGCCGGAGCGCGTGTTGGGTTTTAGTGCTTGATGCGTTTGCTGTATGCGTCTTCCAGACTATCGACTAAGAGCTGATACGCCGGGTCTTCAATCGGATTGTTGTAATTCCCAGTTTTGTTTTTGCCGAACACCTTGAGTTTCACCGTGGTATAACGTTTGGGGTTCAGGCGCAAATCCTGCAAAAACAGTTCGAGGTGGCGGCTGGTGCGCACCAAATTATCGTATAGTTCAGGATCTGTCAGGGTTTTGCCCGCAGTTCCCTGGCCTTTGATGAGGTTTTGCGCGAGCGTGTCCACGCGCGAAACGGTTTTGCCCGTGGTTTGCAGCGTTTTGCGCAAAGCCGTTAAAGCAGTGGTGACAGAGTCAATCGCTGCGGTCGCTTTTTGCGAAGTTTTATCCAAACCAGCCTCTTTAAGTTGTTTGCTCAAGGCGTTCAGGTTGGACAAGGTGGCTGAAATGTCCTGGCTGCTGGCGTTGAACGTTTTGGTGAGTTCGGCGGCGTTGTTGGCGGTAGCGGCAATGCCACGAGTGCTGGCGTCCAAAAGTATGCTCAGTTTGGCCGTCACCTGTTCGATGTTTTTGAGCGATTTTTCCAAGGCGAGGATCGAACGGCCCGCGCCTTTTGGATCATTTGGATCGGCAATAGAATCCCAAACACCTACCAAGGCCAATTTTAAACGATCCGTATAAGCGTCAATCTGAGACGGATCACCTACAACCGATTGCAAAAACGACTTGGAATCCCCTTTCAGGTAGTCGCCGCTTTTTGCGCAATTGCCGTCGCAGGGGCCGGGAATCACCAGATCAACGGCTTTTCCCCCCATGAGGCTCAAACCCACAATGGTTGCCACCGTTTCTTTGGGAATATCAACGTCTTTATCAATATTGATGACCGTAATGATGGATCTATCGTCCTTTTTATCGACATACATATCTTTGACCATACCAACCTGAAAGCCCCGGATAAAGACCGGGCTGGATGGCCTCAACTGATCAACATTATCGTATTTTACATAGAAAATTTTGGCGGTAGTCAGCACATTGATGCCTTTCAAAAACTTAAAGCCCCAAATGGCAAGCGCCACGGCGGCTATGGCCAGAATCGCGATTTTTGTTTCGTTGTTGAGTTTGAACATGAGTATTTTATGATGTGGTATTATTTTCCAACTGGTACGATGATTGCTGTTTTAAAGCCCAGGTTCTTGATTTCCATGAGCATTTTTTCCGCCTCGGTACGAGATTTGAATGCGCCTGTATAATAGTAATATTTCCCGCCTACTTTTTCCTCCCGCACATCCCCGATCAGGCTCAGGTTTCCGGTTGCAGGGTCAAGGCGGGAAGTCCATGACATTAACTGGATTTGGTAGCCGCTGTTCACGGGTTTTGCATTTTTTTGTACAGCGCCGGGCGCCGTTTCTTTGACCGATACGGTTTTGGCTTGCGGAATTCCGTGTTTTTGAGGCAGGGGCTTTACTTCTGATTTAGGCACCGCCCCTATATGTTCTTTTTTAGCAATCACAGCCGGATTCGGATTTGCATTGCCTTCCAATTTATCTTTATAGGCTTCAAAAGCGCGAAAAATAGATTCCGCCATTTGCTGCTGCCCTTCTTCCGACGCGATATATGCCTCTTCCTGTCGATTGGTCAGGTAGCCGCTTTCAATGAGCACAGCCGGCATCGCTGTTTCGCGCAGCACCAAAAAACCTGCCTGTTTTACGCCTTTATCTTCTCGTTCGGCAATGCTATGCGCCTGTTCCTGCACGAAGCCGGCAAACAGGATACTTTGCTCCAAATAAGCGCTTTGCCAAACACTGCTCAAAATATGGGCTTCCGGGCTTTCCGGATCATAACCGTCGTAATTTTTTTTGTAATCGGCTTCCAGCGAGATTACCGCGTTTTCCCGTTTGGCCACTTCGAGGTTGTGTTGCGCACGATCTACCCCAAGTACATACGTTTCTGTACCGGAAACGCGGGGTGCAGGGATGGAGTTGCAATGCACGCTGATAAACAAATCGGCGCTGTTGCGGTTGGCAATGGCAGCGCGCTCGTTCAATTCGATAAACTCATCGGACGCGCGGGTGTAAATGACATCTACCTGCGGATAATGCTCCTTAATCAGGGCGCCCAGGTTCAGGATGATTGCCAGGGTGTTGTCCTTTTCTTTTGAAATCGCGCCGATACAACCGGGATCTTTGCCGCCATGTCCGGCGTCAAGCACCACTTTTCGGATTTTGTATTTATGAAAAACGGCTAAAATCGGAGGAAAAGGCTCAAAATTTTGATCTGCATCAAAAGAGCAGGCGGACGGCTCAAAGGAATCATTACTTTTGCCGTTGTAAATGTTTGCGGAGGCTTGTAAAGCACAAGCGGTTTCAGGCAACTTGCCCGTGCGATTTTCAGTCGATTTGCAGAAATAGGCGTCTGGACCGGAATCCGGCAGAACGTTAAAGTTTTGTAAAACAAGCCACGCAATCAGGATGACCAGCGTTCGTAGCGCAGAATTTGATTTCATAAATCGGTATTAGTCTTTGGTTTCAGGGCATGAAACCCGATTTTTCAGGACGCTCAAGGACATTACCCTGCTTAGAACTAATTTTCAGTGCAAAAATTGTCGCGCAAATATCGGCTTTTATTCCAAATCCTTTGCCTTCTTGTGTACTTGCCTTTGCACGCACAAGTAGAAACGAAGGAACCGGGCGGAATTGTTCCTGTTAACACGGGGACAACCGATACCATTGTTCCCCCTGCGGACAGCGTTTCCATCGGCGCGCGCGGCTTTGCCCCGGATTCGGTCATCGTGGATTTCAATAAAATCAGGATCAGCAAAGACGGGCTTGACGATGTGGTGGAATACGC
>JBAXTB010000113.1:0-15610 GCA_037130425.1 Bacteroidota bacterium | reverse complement strand
ATAGCGGTTTTACATACAATCCTTTCAGGATTGGGACATTTTACCCGGCTTGATCTATAAACATAAAATCCTTTCAGGATTTTTAGAATGCGCTAAAAACTTACATTGAACGTAATATTTAGAGAAAAAGTGAACCGATCGTGCAGCAAAAAAGCGACAGCCCGCACCTACCTTTCAAAGAACGAAACATGGACCAATCGCTTCAAAAACTAATCGCCGGGTGCAGGCGCGGCGATGCAGGCGCGCAGCGCAATTTGTTCGACCAATACCGAACGCCCTTGTTCGCTGTATGCCTGCGTTACGCCCGCGACCGTCCGGAGGCGCAGGATATTTTGCAGGAAGCGTTTCTAACCATTTTTCGCGACCTCGGCCAATTCAAGGGCGAAGGTTCTTTTGAAGGTTGGTTGCGCAAAGTGACCGTGCGTTGCGCCTTACAGCATTTGCGCCGCAAAAACCCCTTGCGTTTTGCCGAAAACTACGACGATTTACCACACGACACGCACAATTTCGTCCCGGATGCCGATTGGAACAGCGAAAGCCTGCTGCGCATGGTTCAACTGCTGGCGCCGGGCTACCGCACTATTTTTAACCTGCACTGCATGGAGTCTTTCTCCTACGCCGAAATCGCGGTCGAACTGGGTATCAGCGAAAGCACCGTTCGTTCGCAATACGCGCGGGCCTGCAAACAATTGCGCAGCCTCGTGGAAAAACTCCTGACCACCGTTTTTTGACTGATTAAGCCATTATTATGGAAGATAAAACATCTACAAATCAAAATTTAGAAGACTTGTTCCGCCAGGGT
Organism: Bacteroidota bacterium; assembly: GCA_037130425.1. Classification (GTDB taxonomy): domain Bacteria; phylum Bacteroidota; class Bacteroidia; order Chitinophagales; family Saprospiraceae; genus M3007. The sequence goes on along the minus strand of JBAXTB010000113.1, from coordinate 14,808 downwards.
TTGAATCAGGTTGATTCAGAACCGGACGCAGAAACCTGGGCCGCAATTGCCGCCCAACAAAAAAGTCTGAATACCCGGTTTAAGCGCCGATATTATGCTAAAATAACGCTGCCGTTGCTTGCGGTATTAATCATTTCCTTTTTCGGATGGCAACAATTCGGCAGCAACCACAAGGATGCGCTACAGCAAAATCCAATACAAATACCTGAAAATCAATCGCAGAACCCCGCTACACAACATCCGGAAGTCGCCCAAACTAATCCTGATCCGAACGAAGCGGCTGCATTAACTTCAATCCCGGCTGCACCCAATTTGGCAAGCGCCCTGCCCGTACCTGAACGCCCGCAGCCCAACCGCATTCGGGTAAATACCGTCCCGCGAACAGTGTGGCGTTTCAAAGCAGAAGAAGGATTGGAGTACGAAAACCCCGTAACCGGCACCAGTGTGCATATTCCCGGAGGGATTTTGGTACACAACGACGGCCGCCCGGTAACAGGCGAAGTGGCGTTTAACCTGCAAGAATACCGGAGCATGAGCGATTATCTGGCTTCCGGTATCCCCATGCACTATTCGGATGAACGCGGCGATTACCATTTCAATTCCGGTGGTATGTTTGAATTGAGTGTTCGTCAGGGCACGGAATCGCTCAATATTGCGCCCGGTCAGCAATGTGAGATGCGCTTTTCTCCCACCCACAAACTGACGCAAGCCAATTTATTTTTCTTCGACGAAAACGCTGGCCAATGGAAATACGAAGCCAGCCCGGCTTTTGCGGCGGAAGACGGCGCTTCATCGGCCTATCCGCTGGTCGTTTCGGAAGCGGTGGCCATTCGCGACAATATCAATCGGGAAACGGCGCCTGCTTGTCTGCCTCAGCTTGATTTGATCGCCCCGGGCGATGACAATCGCTTGGCACAATGGATCAAAGACGGCGTGCGCACGGGCAATGAATTGGCTTTGGGAAAACAAGTCATTCCGGCCTGGTTCCGGAATTATGCCGATCAAAAAGATGAAGTATTGCTTGGCCGACTTGAACAAAGCCTGATCCATATCGTACACCACCGGGATCACCAGGAAATGTTTTTTCCGGAAGATATTAAGGGCATTTTCACTGAATTGAAAGCATTTAAAGGCGCATATTTCGTATTTGACTCGGAACGGAACGGCAAAATGGTTCCACTCGACGGTTTTTGGGATCGCGTTTCGGTGGTGCAGGAACAAGGCGCCGTTTGTACCATTTCTTTATTGGGAAAAACGGGCTTGGTTCAGTTTTATGCGACCCTTGTTCCAAGTCCGGGAAATGAACATTTTGACGTAGAAAAAGCCTTGGCCAACTACCGCAAAATGCGGGACGAACGGCAACAGGACGCGGATAAAAACTTAAAAAACTGGCGTCGATTTTTATTTGCAGCCAAAATTTTTGAATCGGAACAGGAATGGTGCATGTCGACCAGCGAATGGTGCGGTTATTTTGATGAACAAAATGCGATGATGCGCAAACGCTATGGCGCGCTCGTAAAAGCAGGGGCGGCCGATCAGGATTCCGTCGCGCAGGATATTTGGGCCAAATGGCGCCGACGGATTATTAATATGAACATGGGCAAAAACGTTCCTGCACGCGGTGCGCGCTCCAGCCTGACGTATGCGCTGCGCTTAAGCAATTTCGGATTATACAACTGCGATCAAATTTTTAAACTTGGGCGCGGGCATGAAATGGCGTATTTGGATGCGCATTATAAAACATACGACGGACGAATTATTACGCCGCAAAGCGTATCCGTCATGGAAAAAAGTACGCGTTTGTTTTTTACACTCAGCGCACCAAACCAATTGCCTTGCCTGCCGGGCCGCAAATTAGACTTTATTTTAACCGACAAATTTGGCCGCAATTATGTGCTCGCGCGCAACACCTACGCACGTAAAGCGATGCAGGCTAATCAGTCGCTGAGCTTTGAGGTACAAGATGTTACGGATAAAACAGGGAGTCCGGCTGATTGGGCGGAATTGCTGGATATGTAGGGAGTAGGGAATAACGAATATCGAACAGACGAATATCGAACAGATGAACACCGAATATCGAATATCGAACGGGGGCGTTGCGCTTAATATCTTCGGATACCTGGCGCAGCGCCCCCGTTCTATGTTATTTTTGGCGTACTGAAACGACATAAATATGTTAATTAACAAACATCGGTGTTAAAGTTCATATTACCCACTTGATCGTATATACAATTAAGTCTAACTTTGTACAATCTTGATTCATTTAATCTCCCCCACTGATTACTTGAAATCCGATTTTGGATCCATATTAAACCATTTTTTATGCTTAATTTGTTTAATTATTGCCAAATAGGCAAGCACGCGTTATTTTTCAAAAATCCCTTTTCAAAAATCCCTTTTCAAAAATCCCTTTTCAAAACACGTTTTTTCGCCAAACAGGCAATTTGCTCTTACCATTTTTGTTATTATTTTTGGGATTTCCCAAAGGGGTTAATGCCCAAACTTGTGACCCTGAAGCCGATTTTACAATAGTCTCAAGCGGCTGTACGGTTAATTTTCAATCTTTATTTTCAGGTCCGGGAACTGCTGTCCATAATTGGAGTTTTTTCAATACCAGCCAGGCTACTGGAGATTATTCCATTTCAGATTTGGCCAATCCACGTCATACCTTTAAAGTTACGGCTGATCAAACCAAAACGGTTGTTCACAGAATTGTAATTACACTTCCCAACGGGCAAGTTGTAACCAAAACTTGTGAAAAAACGATTAACTTGAATTGCACAGGCGACAACAGTTGCGCTCCTTCTTACTATTTCCAGTATCAGGTAAGCGGATGTTCGCTCACCATTTTACAGATACCCGGTGGCGGCGCAGTTACGCCTACCTGGGATTTTGGAGATGGCACAGCGCCTGTAACGGCAACTTATCCAACCCATGTCTATCAGCAAAATGGAGATTATCTTGTCACGATAAACTTGAACGGAAAAGCGTGTTCCATGTATATTCGTGTCCAATGCACCCCCACGGTTTGTTGCAGCCCGGCCTTTTCGGCAAGTATATACAGAGAATGTGGTGTGCTACGCCTGAATTTAAATGCCGAATGTAATACAGGTAACCATGTTTGGACAGTAACAGCGGGTGGTTCAGGTGGTTGTATTGATTTGGTGAATTTCCAACCTACGGTTGCTGATCAAACCATACAGATTACTAATATTAACACGGCATTAGTGACCAGTCTTCAAATCAAGCATGATTATGTTTGTGAAGACGGGCAACAAAAAACCGAGACTCAAACAGTAAATATGCCGACTCCTGCTGCTATTTTTATTGGTAAGGATGGGCTATCTACCAACCTTTCCAGTTATAGCTGCGTATTGCCTGATTACAGTTACGCTGGGGCATATACGATCTATGTAAGCGGTCTTGTTAAATTCAACAAGAAATTTACATTTGACCACTCTGATATACAGTTCAATCCGGGAGAAACAGGTTTTGAAGTTAGTTCCAATACCAACTATCTAAAACTAACGAATGGCGCAATTGCGCATGGGGTGGTTGATTGTGATTGTATGTGGAGAGGTATTTCGATTAGAACCTACGGTAGCGTAACTTGTAATGACGGCTCTTCCATTGAAGATGCCGTTTACGGAATATGGGCGCATTCCCCCTCGCAATCTTTTGTTTCTTTAGATAATGCAAAATTTCATAAAAATTTTGTTGCGATAAAAGGAGAATCTTATTTAAGCTTAGATGCTTTTCGAAATTGCGAAATTGACGGAACCGGCCCGTTGAAAAATATTTGTGAATTAACACATGATGTGGTTGCTCCAATAGGACCTTTTTTCGTTATAGGCGCTGTACAATTTAGTAATCAACGAGGGTTTGCAGGTATTTATGTAAAGAACCTGACTAATCAATTTAAACTTGTGCAAGAGAATCAAAGAAATGTCTTTAATAACCTTGCCTATGGGATCTTGGCTTATGACTGCAATATGCAAATAGATCAAAACAGTCGTTTTAATAATATTACGGGAGATATTTATGGGGTTCATAGAACGGCAGGTATATTTTGGTATGATGGTTCAAGTTTATCAAACACCTTTCGCTATAATGGATCAAATAACAGCATAAATCCATCAAACTTACCAGACTTTGACCACTGCTATTACGGTATTATTTTAAAGTCATCCCAATCCATTAGCCCTACGAAGATCGAAATCACGAATGCTATCATGGATAATATGCGTACAGGTATATTCTTAGATGGGCGTTCTAATGGCGGCGCATTCCAAGGGGCGGGTTCGATAAGTGGCTTCACCGGAGTTAAGCGAAATAACATTTCCTCAACCAACGCCCTCTTTCCTCAAGTATTTACAAATGGAGGAATTATGGTTTGGGATGCGAATACGACAGTTAGTAACCTTGAAATTGCTAATAATATAGTTAATATATCTTACGCCAACGGACTTACCTCAGGGGGAAGTACTGGGATTGGCGTAAACAGTTTTGATCCTGTTTCAGACCCCGGTTCAAATGTCCCAAGCGAGGTTGATGTCTTTGAAAACAGGGTTACAGTGAACGGCAACGGAGAACGAGGTATCGGTTTTTTTGATTTTACTAGGGGGATAATTAGAAATAACAGTGGTGGGAATGCCGGCAGTGGAAATGGGGTCTTTATGAACAGTGTAAGTGCTTTTGACGGTATTAAACTTGAAAGTGGCTATTTGAATACCGTCGCTTGTAATGATGTATTCGGTACAGTTGCGCCCTTAGTACACAGCTTATTACTCGGGTTAAATACAAAGCACGCTGATTATTTGCATAATCGAGTATATGGCCCTGGAACTGGAGTAAAGTTTGCATATAGTTGCATGGATATGGATTTCCGCTGCAACGAAATGAATAACAACACTACCGGGCTTCTTTATACAGATGGAGCAGATACAGGGCCACAAGGTACTGCAAGTGAAACATTTGGAAATCGATGGATAGGGGCGTTTACTACTGGTGCGGAGGCGGATATGAGTGTGCTTACATCTAACTCTAAGTATTATTTTCGGAATATCAATAATGAAGCACCGCCGTCTATTTTAGGACCCTCAAATTGGTTTAACAGTGCAAACCTTAACGCTACCATTAATTGCTTAACCACTTGCCCCGCACCTCCAGCAACATTAACTCCTACCATTACTCATTTCGACACTTTAGTCGTTAACGGAAACGTAGGTCTTGGTAACGCCCCATTTGCAGCTGAACGTATTTGGCAAAACCAATTTGACTTATACAGAGTTTTGAATGACTTTCCATCATTGGCGCAATCAAGTTCCGTCATGCAAGGGTTTATGAGCTCAATGAGCAATAGCAATATTGCTGCTTTGATTCAGGCACAACATAGTATCCGAGATGCCTTTGCCTGTAATACTGCCACCATTGCAACCTTACAGGCAAATGAACAATCCAAAGCGCAAATAGAAGTCCAGGTTCATATACTTGATTCTCTGTTGTCCGGCACTACAGATCCGATACAAGTGGCCGCATTGCAACAACAAAAAGTTGTACAGGATTCCTTATTAAACCTCCTCGGCTTAGCCAATGAATCTTTGGCCAATCAGCATGAAGCCCAACGCGTATCTGCCGTTCCAGCCTTGTTGGCTCAACTTGGAACTATTTCGCCTAACATCGTTTGTGAGCAAAACCTTCGTAAAGTCATGGAAATTTACCTCCAGACGACTGCTTTTTCCAGCGAGCCTACAAATAGCATGTTGCTTGACCTAAATGGGATTGCATCACAATGCCCGGAAGAGGGTGGCATTGGCGTTTATGCTGCCCGAAGCCTTTATGCCGCATTAACAGGAACCTGGGTAAATGAAAACGATTGCACTGGACAAAGGCAACAGGCAGGGCGGTCGAATGAACCCGCTATAACAGTGTATCCGAATCCATCTTCCGGCAAAGTTTTAATTAATTTTCCAGACCAATACATAGATAAAACAGTCACGATTACAGTTTTGAATTCAATCGGCATCGAGATAAAACAAATGAAAACATCCGGCAATACGTTAAGATCAATTGATCTAAGCGACCAGTTGAGCGGATTGTATTTCTTAGTTCTACGAGACAGCAATGGTGTAATTTTAAGCACACCTATCCAAATTCAACACTAATATAATTTTAAACTACCGGGTTGCAGCAACAGCATTGTTGCTGCAACCCGGCTTTAACATATAACGCATGAAAAAGTATCTACTTCTTTCAATGTTTGTGCAATTTATTTGTGTTATAAATACTTTTGCACAAAAATTTGATTACCAATGGCTACAGGGTATTTATTACACAGGAGGAAATAATTCAAATTTCATTTTAGATTTTAATAATATTCCGCCGTTAATCAAAATGTCTAATAGTAAATTTTCTCCGGAGTACACTTCTCTTAGTATTTCAGATTCATCTGGGTTATTTAATTTTTATACGAATGGTTGTGAGATTTTTGGGAAAGAATCTCTGTTGTTAGACGAAGGCGATTCTTTACTTGCCAATAATGAGCATTGCAATTATTTTGAAGGGAATGGCTTGGATGTTAACCAAGGTGTATTTACTATTACTATGTCTGGCAATATTTTTATGCTATTTAGTTATCAAAATACGTACCATCCAGTTTCAAATGATTGTTATGTAACTCAGTTCGTGTACCACACCGTAGATATGAACGCCAATCAAGGAAAAGGGCAGGTGCTAGAAAAAAATCAGGTCTTAAAAGAAGGTTGCTTTCAAATTGCCTGTGCAAATAAACATGCCAATGGACGCGATTGGTGGATACTTTTAGCGGATAACCAGCAAAATTACTTTTATCGCTGGTTGCTTACCCCCAACGGACTGGAAGGCCCTTGGACGCAAGAGATATACAACCCGACTATTGACGGTATCTATTTCTGCGGATGGAGCGAGTTCTCGCCGGATGGTTATCGCTATATCATAAATAACTGTCGAAAAGGGGTGGCGGTGTATGATTTTGATCGATGCACCGGTTTGTTATACGGGCCGAGCCTGCTTAGCCGAACGGTAAACAACTCCAATTGGTGGAATTACGGCGCTGCTTATTCGCCGAACGGACAATACCTGTACACCGTAAATAACGGCAGCAAAGAATTGTTGCAGTACGATCTGAGCGCTCCTGATATTCAGGCTTCCAAAAAACTAATTGATGAATATGACTTATTTACGGATACAACTGGCCGACCCACATTATTTGGCTTTATGCAAGAGGGGCCAGATGGCAAAACGTATATCTGGGGAGGTGATACGTATTACATGCATGTAATTGATTTTCCGAATCGGTCAGGAATTGATTGCCATGTAAAAAAACGAGCCATTCAATTGCCGAATAGCGTTTTCGCCGCCAACCTCTACTACCCCCGCTACCGCCTCGGCCCTATCGACGGTTCGTCCTGTGATACCCTGGGTATTGATAACCTACCCCAGGCTTTGTTTCGTTACGACTTGGAAGACACCTTATCGCCTTTGCAGGTCACGTTTACGGATCTGACATCCTACGCGCCTACTGCGTGGCATTGGGATTTTGGAGACGGCACAACGAGTTCCGAAACAGACCCGGTACATACGTATACCGCTGCGGGTGATTATCAGGTTTGCCTCATTGCAAGCAACGCCAACGCCGCTGATACTTTTTGTCGCCAGGTAAAGGTAGGTGTGCTTGGGATAGAACAACTGCCCGTATTGCCGCAACTTAGTGTAAGTCCCAATCCCTTCGGCAGCGTTTTGCGGATTGATTTACCGGCGTTAATCAGCGAAAAGCCGCATTTTGTGCTGTATGATTTGTTCGGTCGGGAGGTCGCATCTGCGTATCTGCATGATTTTCAAACAGAACTGCCGCTTGGGCGCTTACCTGCGGGCATGTACCTGTGGCGCGCATATTTGCGCGGAACGGCGATGCAGAGCGGAAAAGTGGTGCGGGAGTAGGGAATATCGAACAGACGAATATCGAACAGATGAACACCGAATATCGAATATCGAACGGGGGCCTTGGGCTTGGCATCTTCGGATACCTGGCGCAGCGCCCCCGTTCGATATTCGATATTCCTCTGTTCGTTATTCGATATTCATGATTCTTATTTTTTTCTACATGAAATGTACATGATTTCAGAAAGAGACCTTACATTTGACCCGAAAACCACATGAAAGCATAGAGCCTTCCCGTCAGGAAACATGCGGGAAGGTTCGCTTTTTTATACGCCAAGTCATTTGGAGTATAAAATTCATCTGTTTGCCCTCCTTTTTATACGCCAAAGCAATAGGTTTTGAGCAATTGGATTTGGACGTTCAAGAAAATTTGTACAAAACCGATTGCGTCGGAGTAGCATTATCCATTTTTATGATGAAAAAATCAGGCAATTCTCTCCATTCACGGGAGGACTGATATATTTTTGCGCGATGATTGATTTAGCCAGATTTATCGAGCATACGGTTTTGAAACCCGATACGACCCTTTCGGATGTAAAACGTATTTGTGCAGAAGCAACCCAACATGGGTTTACAGGCGTTTGCGTGCCACCGCCTTATGTACGGGATGCCCGCCGTTTTTTGGGCGAGTCGTCGCCGATTCGGGTCGTGACAGTAGTCGGTTTCCCGATGGGATATTCGGCAATTGCCGCCAAAAGCGAGGAAATCAAACGCGCCATTGATGAGGGCGCTGATGATATTGACGCCGTTATTAATATATCGGCGGTAAAATCCGAAAACTGGAATCTGGTTTCCAATGATATTGACAGTGTCGCGCGCGCAACGCACATGCGGGGGCGCACGCTGAAACTCATCCTCGAATGTGGCTTGCTAACTGAGCCTGAAATTCGGCGCATTGCCGAATTTGCCCAGGAGAGCAAAATAACCTGGCTAAAAACCGGCACCGGCTTTCATGGGCACCCCGCTACAGTTTCGATGGTACGCACCTTGCGCGCGATTGCGCCAAGCAACATAAAAATCAAGGCGTCGGGCGGTATTCGTAGCACAAGTGATGCGCAAGCATTGATTGAGGCCGGGGCAGATCGCCTCGGTACTTCCGCTTCTCTTGAAATTATTGGGAAAAAAACGTCTTAACACACTGATGAAACAGATCGTCTTGTTGCTATTATTGTTGTCCGGATCCTGGCTGTGTAAGGCCCAGGAATTGCAGGTCAACGAACCGCCGCTGGTGGCTCAAATGGTCAAAAACTGGACGAACAATAACCGCAGCAACCCGCATATTGAAGGTTGGCGCGTACAAATCATGGCCAGTACCGACCGTACCCAGGTGGAAGAAGGACGTACCCGTTTTCGTTCCCTGTACCCGGAAGTGCCCGCCGACTGGATCCACGAAAAACCGTATTACAAGTTAAAAGTCGGCGCATTCAAAAGTAAATTAGAGGCAATGGCGTTTATTTCCACCCTGACAGAATTTCCAGGCGCTTACCCTGCAAAGGACGCCAACATCCACCCAAGGGATTTTTTGAAACAATAGTACATTGTAACAAACCGTTTTCAGCGCACAACATTCAACCGCTTTGCAACTTTGGCCCGTACCACCAATACACCTGCGCCTTTAGGCGAAATTGATAAAGCCACGATGGGCATTTACATCGCATTGGTGGTGATTGGCTGGCTGATGATTTATGCCGTTAATTACGATCCCAATACGCCTTATGGTTTCTTAAATCTTTCGAATCCTACCGGCAAGCAGTTATTCTTTATGGTCATCTGCTTTGTGTTGATATTCGTTATTTTAATGACCGATTGGGCTTTTTGGCGCACCTATGCCTTTGTTTTTTATATTTTAAGTTTAGTCATACTGCCCGGAACCCTGATTTTTGGGCGAGAAATAAACGGAGCATTTGCCTGGTATCAATTTGGAAGTTTTTCTTTTCAACCTTCGGAATTGGCCAAATTCGGCACCTGCCTGGCGATGGCGAGTTTTTTGAGTTCTACGGGAGTGGATTTGCGGACCTGGCGCAGTCGTTTTATTGCATTCGGGATATTTTTGTTGCCGGTTGGTATTATTTTGTTGCAATCGGATACCGGTTCGGCCTTGGTGTTTTTTTCTTTTATGCTGGTGTTGTATCGGGAAGGTTTGTCGGCCAGTTGGTACCTGCTCGGTTCGAGTACCGCTGCGATGGTCATTTTAGGTCTGCTGTATGAACCGCCCGTTGTGGCCGCCTGGTTGATGATCATTGTCAACTTTCGCTTAATAAGCCGTTTTCGCGAACGCGTTCAGCCCTGGTGGGTTGTTTACGCATTGCTGATTCCGCTTACGATTTGGTGGACGCCCGCGTTTTCCTGGTTTTTGGAGAAATCTAAAATAGATCCGGCAGGCGTTCCATTTTTCAGTTTTTGGATCATGGTTCCGCATTTAATCCTGCTGATTGCCGCTTTTTTGCCGAACTATTTGCGCAAAAACAGCATTGTTCAACGGCAATTACAGATTATGATGTTCTTGCTGGTAGCAGGCAGCGCTTTGGCTTTTGCCGCCAATTTTGCCTGTTACACCGTACTCGCGCCGCACCAGCAACAACGTATTAAAATATGGCTCAAACCAGCCGAAGCGGCAGCCGAAGCCCGCGGCTCAGCCTATAATCTCCTGCATTCCAAAATGGCCATCGGTTCTGGTGGGTTTGTAGGTAAGGGTTTCCTCGACGGCAACATGACAAAACTGAAATATGTGCCGGAACAAAGCACTGACTTTATTTTTTGCACCATCGGTGAGGAGCAGGGATTCATTGGCGTCGTGGCCATTATTGCGCTGTTTACCATGCTTTTATACCGAATAACGGTGTTGGCCGAACGACAGCGATCTAATTTTTCAAGAACGTATGCCTATTGTGTGGCGGGCATTATTTTTACCCACTTTATGGTCAATATCGGTATGACGATGGGCCTTTTTCCTATTATCGGCATTCCGTTGCCATTTATTAGCTACGGCGGCTCCTCGATCATCGGTTCTACGCTGATGATCGCCGTTTTGTTAAAACTTGACAGCCACCGAAACCAGGCCTGACGAATCTATTCAAACAACGCATGAAGTTTACCCTTCAACATACCGACGCGCATTCCCGCGCCCGCGCAGGCGTGATCGAAACGGATCACGGCCGCATCGAGACCCCCATTTTCATGCCGGTCGGCACTGCGGCAACCGTAAAAGCCGTACATCAACATGAATTAAAACGAGACATCAAAGCGCAAATTTGCCTTGGAAATACCTACCATTTATACCTCCGCCCAGGACTGGATGTGCTTAAACAGGCTGGCGGATTGCATAAATTCAACGGCTGGTCAGGCCCGGTTCTGACGGACAGCGGCGGTTATCAGGTGTATTCCCTTGGGCATCGGCGCAAAATCAAAGAAGAAGGCGTAACGTTTCAAAGTCATATCGACGGTTCCAAGCACGTATTTACCCCGGAAGGCGTCATGGATATTCAGCGCGTTATTGGCGCCGATATAATTATGGCCTTTGATGAATGCACGCCTTATCCCTGCGACCTGAAATATGCCAAGAATTCGATGGAAATGACCCACCGCTGGCTTAAACGCTGTGTGGATCGTTTTGATGAAACCGAGCCGTTGTACGGGTACTCTCAAACGCTTTTCCCAATTGTGCAAGGCAGCACATACCCTGAACTGCGCAAAATTTCAGCGGAAACCATTGCTTCGTTTGGCCGGGAAGGCAATGCCATCGGAGGTCTTTCGGTGGGTGAACCGGCGGAGGATATGTACGCCATGACGGAATTGGTGACCGATATTTTGCCCCAAGACAAACCGCGCTACCTCATGGGCGTGGGGACGCCTGAAAATATTTTGGAATGTATTGAGCGCGGCATTGACATGTTCGACTGCGTATTGCCGACCAGAAATGCACGGCACGGCGTATTGTACACACCGCAGGGAATTGTAAATATTCGTAATTCCAAATGGAAAGACGACTTTAGCCCGATAGACGCCGAAAGCCCGCTCGAAACCAGCCGCTTACACACGCGCGCCTACCTGCGACACCTATTTATAAATGAGGAAATACTCGGAATGCAGTTAGCAAGCCTGCAAAACCTGGCATTTTTCCTTTGGTTGGTCACGGAAGCGCGGACGCAAATACTCGCCGGAACCTTCAGTACCTGGAAAAAAAGTATGGTGGAACAGGTAAGTCGGCGACAATAATTTGGATCGAAGCGCCATACAGGCAGCGTTTTCAAACGTTAAAACCTCTATGATTTCGAAACCTTAACAGAATCATCATAATACATTTTGACATATAGGCGTTTTTGTCAAGGTTCGAATCGTTAAATTTTAGCATTTTATATTGCAAATCTGCGATTCAGTATGACCAAAATCCGAAAAAGCTTACCTTCGCACACTTTAACAAAAAAAGCTTGGGCATTTCACGCTGTCCTGCATAATATTGTACGCTGTTTTCAACCAAACATTTATTAAGGTTCGTTTGTCTATGAAAAAAACTACTCTACACATCTACGCGCTGTGCCTGGCGATGATGGCGGCTGTGGCGGTTCAAGCCCAGGATATCCACTTCTCGCAGTTCTACCAAAGCCCGCTCAACCTCAACCCGGCAATGACGGGTGTGATGAATTGCAATCACCGGATCGTGGCAAACTACCGCAATCAGTGGGCCTCCATTTTGAAAAGTAACGCTTACAACACATACTCTGCATCGTATGATCAGAAAGTACCGGTAGGCCGTTATGACTATTTCGGTTTGGGTGGTACGCTTTGGGGCGATAAGGCCGGCGCATCTGAGTTTGCAACCTTGCAGGCTCGTCTTTCCGGCTCTTATGCCAAAAAAATGGGCGGCTACCGCAAAAAAGCGCACTATTTGGTGTTGGGCGCTGATTTGGGTGTAAGCCAACGTTCGATCAACAGCATTAACTTGCAGTGGCCGAGCCAGGATAACAACGGTCAGTTTGATCCAACCAAAGCAGGTGAAGTGATCAACAACCGGAACTTCTGGTTTGCCGACATTTCTGCGGGCGCGTTGTGGTTCAGCGTGTTCGACGAGAATAACAACTTTTACTTCGGCGGTGCATTCAGCCACTTGAACCGCGCCAACCAGTCATTCGACAAAGCAAATATTCCGCTTTACAGCAAATTCACGTTCCATGCGGGCGGTGAATTCCTGACTGGTCAGCGTTTTGGTTTGGTACCGGGTGTTGTTACCTTTTTCCAAGGCCCGTCCTGGCAAGTTAACTTTGGTAACTCGTTCAAATTCCTGTTGGGCAGCAGCCGCCGCTACAACCAGGCATTCCAAGTTGGCGCCTGGGCGCGTTTGGCCAACCACCTGAATAACGGCAAATTGATGGATGCATTCATCCTCAGCACCCGTTTCGATTACGAACAATTTACCATCGGTTTCAGCTATGACATCAACACGTCAAGCCTGTACACCGCATCCAACGGTAACGGTTCCTTCGAGTTCTCTTTGGTGTATAAAATCTGCGGCCCAGAACGTCGCGGTGTGTACTGCCCGAACTTCTAAACCGTTTATACGCCAAAGCAATAGGCGTTTTGAATGGTTAAGATCATTTGCATAAAACCTATTGTGGCGGAGCATTTTTAGGGGTTTACCCTAAAAAAACGGTGTTTCATGTAAAAAGATTTCCGATTGCTTTGGGGCGTCGGAAATCTTTTTCATTTTTGTACAGTTTAAAAATTTAAACCGACCTTATTATGTTTGGCAATAGTAAAAATACGGAAGAAGTAAAGAAAACAACCCCTGCAATTTCCTCCGGCGCCATCAATGCGCTGGTAAAAGGCACGGTTGTGGAAGGCACTGTCCGTTGCGAAAGCGATTTGCGGGTAGATGGCACCATTAAAGGCAAATTAATCTGCCAAGCCAAGGTAATCATTGGTCCAACCGGCGTGGTTGAAGGCGAAATTCGCTGCCAAAATGCCGTTATTGAGGGCAAATTCACCGGTATTTTGCAGGTCAGCGAGTTGCTGAACGTGCGCGAAACCGCCGAGATCGACGGTGAGATTACGACCAATAAGCTGTTGGTACAAAGCGGAGCCAAGTTTAACGTCGCTTGCCACATGAACAACGGCGCGCCCATTTCAAACGGCACAAACAAACATGCTGACGTAAATTCGAAAAACGATGCCGCGACAGCAGCAGCCGGCGCAGTCGCCGGAGGAAAAGCGGAAGTCCGCAATTAAATCGGCCGGCAAATACAGCGGCATGGCGATCCAACTGTTTGGCGCTTGCTTGGCCGGTGTTTGGATTGGTCGCTGGCTCGACGCCAAATTTCAACTGGAGCGCCCATTATGGGCCGTTTTACTGACTGTTTTATTCATGATCGCATCGCTTTATTCGTTGTACCGGCAGTTGCTGCGCGACGAATAAAGCGGTGTTTGTTTTTCTGTCCGCACATGTATCCCCGCTATTTTTTCAAATATTTGGCCATTGTCACGGCTTGTACCGTTGCTTGTTTGGGCGCCTTGCACGTTACGGCGACCCAGGCACAGATACACTGGAAACTCGCCATATCCTCAGTGTTGTTATTTGTACTGGTTTGTATTGGCTTGTTTTATGCAGGATCCAGTGCGGCCCGCAGCAGCAATAAATACGCATTTACCAACCTTGTTTCCCTTTCCGTGTTCGGCAAAATGGTGCTGACTATGGCGTTTTTATACGTGTATCAACAAGTAACGCATCCTGAAAATCAATGGTTTGTGGGTATTTTCCTGTTCTGTTATGTGGTGTACACGAGTTTTGAGGTGTGGTTTATGACCAAACTCGCAAAAGAGAATTGAGAATATCGAATA
>JBAXTB010000112.1:0-15733 GCA_037130425.1 Bacteroidota bacterium | reverse complement strand
TACTCTTTTATGAAAAATTACAATTGCAAGTTACTCGCTGTCGTATTTTGCCTTGCTTTTTCCCATTACGCAGATGCCCAAACCATTCGTGTCGGTGCGCGCGCCGGAATCTTGTTGGCAAATATGGATTTTTTACCATCTCTTACTGATTACAAAAACATTCTTGTAGGGCAAGGCGCTTTAATAGCAGAAATCAGGCTTGGAAAGCGGTTTGCGATTCAACCTGAAATCATGTATGGTACACACGGCGCTAAGTACAAAGATGCAGGTGCGTATAACTTTGACGGCAATACATACTATTATACGGATGACGTTTCTTTTAAAATTAATTCGCTTGAAATTCCAATTTTAGCCAAATTAAAATTTGGTTCTGATGCAATCAAATTTAACATCCTTGCAGGCCCGTCCATTGGTTTTGGCTTAAATGGTAGCGCTAAAGGCAAAGGCAATGCTACGGCAAATATTCCTGGTGTAGGAATTACGACTGAGACTCACAACGAGCAGCTAAATGCCGTATTTGTAAAGGATGGATATAATTCAGATGATATTAAAGCAACAGAATTCCCTGTTTCCAGAACAAACTTTAATGTCCATTTTGGAGCAGGCGTAGATTTTAAGGTTAGCGACAAACTCAGCGTTTTTCTGGAGGGGCGTTACATCCTTGGTATCAGTAATTTGACACCCAAAGAAGGGGATACTACCGCTAGCGAAAATTTCCAAATGCACAGCAAACGCATTGGCATTAGCGCTGGCGTTATGTTCGCGTTGTAAAAAAAATAAGTTATTAAAATAAAAGGGCGCCTCCCGGTCAATCAACGATCTGGAGGCGCCCTGTTTATTTTTGGCAATGGACTACTAAAATTACCGCATCACCGTCAATTTTCCCGTAACCGGCTTACAACCTGCCGCCTGAAATTGCAGGAAATACTGCCCGGGCGCATAACCTGCCAAGGACAAATTGTACGTGTCCGGCGCATCGGCATCCAAAGAAATTTCCTGCACCCGAACACCTTGCGCGTTGTAAATCATAAGCAGCGACGCCCGGCCGGCAAAACCGGCCAGGTCGATCGTCGCTTGATCCCACGCGGGATTGGGATACACGCCAAGAGTAGTCGGAAACTGCAAACGCAAACGCCGCACTGCCGACGGAATCGTTGTGTTGTGAATGGTTAAGGCGCTGATTCTGTAATAGTTGTCGCCTTCCGATGGCGTTGGGTCAATGGTTTCGTAGGCGGGCGTCTGGTGTTTGTTGCTGCGCACCGATACGATTTCAAGGGTTTCCCACTGACGACCGTCAGATGAGCGTTGTATGTCATAAGCGCGCATTTCAGCGTCGTTTTCGGTTTGCCAGTTCAGGTGAATACCGTCGTTTTGGCGGGCGGCTTCAAAAAAACCGACGCCTGTTTTGATCGGTTTTGTTGCCACCGAGCCGGGGTTAAGCATCATTTGCGGCTTGATTTGCACGGTATAATCCTCTGTTTCGCCAAACGGCAGGGTTTCACAACTGGTCGGAAATGCGCCGCGTTTCATGCTCACCCGCATACGCGTAGCGCCCATGAGGGCCGATTGGGGCACGGTTAAACTGCCGTCCAACTGCGCCGTGGGTGTGCCGGTGGCCGGTTTGGTTCGAATGCCGGAAAACGCCAGTTCGCCAGGTTCTTCAAATACCCCGTTTTGGTTGTAGTCAATCCAGACACGCCAGTATTCGTCGTAAGTGTCCCAACTATAACCGGTTGTGAGTGCAATATTGGTCGCTTGTCCGCGTACCAAATCGGTGGAAAGGGCGGTAAAATTGCTGTATGGACTCTTGTCGCTTGGGTTGTTGATGGCGCCGACTTGAACGCGGGCGATCCAGTCGTGCCAGGGAAAGTTAGACACGCTGCTGCAATAATTAATAGACCCGCCACCGTTGGAGCAAGGGGCGGGCGCCGTGACGGCTACGTTGGTTTGGCAAGCGGCATTTCCCTGGTCGCTTACGTTAAAATTGAGGTTGCCGCCGCTAATCAGGAAGGGGCCGAACGTTTTGGCCGCGTTGTAGTTTCCAGTTACGGTACTTCCATTCACCGTGGCCGACCAACCCGTACCGGCGCCGCTGTTGCCCACGCCAAGGCTAAAGGTGTAGGTATCGTCCAATGAGTTGTTCGGAGTGCCGTTGTTGGAACATTCAAGCGATTGCACCGTGACGCTCTGCGCACAAGGCGCGCCGGGCAGCACATTGATGGAATAATCTTCCACTTCGCCGAAGGGCAGTGTTTCGCAAGGGTCGGCAAAAGCGCCGCGTTTCATGCTCACGCGCATACGGGTGAGGCCGGGGGCGGCATTGGCGGGGATGAGCAGCGAGCCGTTGAAAGTTGTTTGAGGCGTACCGAGGGCCGGGGCGGGTTGTATGCCTGTCAGCGCGATTTCAGATGTTTCAAACACGCCGTTTTTGTTGAAATCAATCCAAACGCGCCAATATTCATCAAAAGTAGCCCAACTAAAACCCGTTGTAAGTGCAATCGGCTGTGCAATACCAGCGGTTAAAGTCGTCGATTGAGCAGTGTAATCGGTATAAAGGCTTTTATCGCTGGCGTTGTTGATTGTGCCGGTTTGTACGCGGCCGATCCAGTCGTGCCAGGGAAAATCCGATTTAGACGTGCAATATGTAGCAGGATTGGCATTAGAGCAGGGCGCTGGCGGCTGTACTTGCAAGCTGGTCGTGCAGGCGGCGTTGACAGCATCCTGAATGGAAATCGTCAATGGCCCTGCTGCGATCTGAAACGGGCCTACGCTGAGGGGCGTTCCAACAATGCCGGTAACATTTTGTCCATTTATCACGGCTTTCCACGAACCCGAACTGTTTGAACCGTTTACAAGCAGTGAAAAGTTATAAATATCATCGTTCGGGTTGTTATTGGTATTGTTGTTTGCGCAGCGCACACTGTTGGCCACCGCATTTAACTGGCAACCCGGCGGCGTAGCGGACACGGTGAAAAATACCGGCCGCGCGTCCAACTGAATGTTCTGGGGCGACACCACTTGCGTTGCATTGGTATAGCCATAATCCCAGGTATATTTTACTAATCCGCCGATGTTGAAGGATGCCGGGAAACTGTAGCTTGCAAAGGCTGTTTCGCTCAAATCCTCCGTGGTTTTGGCCCATAATGCATAAATATACGAGCCATCAGGACGTTTCCAGGCAAAACCGCGGGCGCCGCCGGAAATGTTCATCGCGGCTGTTCGGGCAGCGTCATATTCGGTGTTGTAAATCAGGTCGGTCATGGTTTTCAGGGCTTTGCCTTCGTCATTTACGACCTGCGCGTAGGCTGGCTGACCGTCAATTTTTTTGTACAAACCCATGCGGTGAAACTCATAGTTCGCCTCGGCCTCCGTTTTTTGATCAAACAATTCATAAGTATGCAGTTGGTGAATTTTGTTCACCTTGGCGATCATTTGCGCCTTCATAATATGGTTGATCTGGGCGTCAGCGCCGGCAAAAAACGGCCCCGTATAGGCTTGACGCGGCGAATTAATTTCCGTCACAATCCACTGTTTTTTTGGGTACGTCACGCCGTCATAGCCGTATTGGTCGAGGATAACCTGGTAATAATCGCGGTATTTTACTACACCATCGGCCGCTTCGTCGGAATGTCGTTCAAAAAAATTAGCGTCGTAGTTGGTGGTTGAGCCGTCAAAATGCGGGTAAGAATGGAAGGAAATACAGTCAAAATACGCGCCAGCCATAAGCGGATAATCGGGCGACACATCACCGCCGTTGGGGTTGTCCGTGTTACGCAGCAAAGCATTTAAAAAGGATTGATACCCGACGCTTCCGAGGCACACATAGGAATCCGGATCAAGCGTTTTTACAATTTCCCAGGCGATGCGCAGCGTGCGGGCGTACTGGTAAATGGGCGCGTGCAGGATATTATCACAAGGATTCGGGCCTTCCAGCCACCAGTTTCCGGGATAATTTTGGTCGCGCCAGCCGAGTTGGCCCGTGAGGTCAAGGCCGGGTTCGTTCCAGATTTCCCAAAAACGCACCTTACCTTTATATTGGCTCACCACTTTATACATGTAAGCGGCAAAATAGTTGTTGTCGTTGTAAGGCGTTCCATTGGCGCCGCCGTCCCAAATAGGCGTGTACAGGTTGGCAAACATGTTGGAAAAAACGCCGGGGCAATGTTGCGCGTAATCCTGGTGAGCGCCCGTTGGTCCGCCGACGATGGCGGTGTACTCGCCCATACCGAGGGCGTCCCAGTGTTGGAAATCAGGTACGTTTAAGCCTAACCGTAATAATCGAGTACCAATTCGTAGAGGCCGGCCCGGTTGGATTTGGCGCCGATGCCCGGAATGCCCAAGGCTGGGTTTCCGGCAGCAATATCGGACAGCGACTGATTATCCCATCCCGGATAATAGCCCATATTGATACCGGTTCTGAATTTGCCGTTGTAGGGAATGACCTGATTATTGGCCGTGTAATTGACCTGGGCGCACAAATGGAGGCATGCGCCGCACAGGAGCAGGGTTAGTGTTTGTTTCATCTTGTAGTGTTTGTTTTTCTAAAAAACCGTTCTGCAAACGATTTTCATAGCCCGAAAATACAGGAATTACTTCACAACCCGGCGTTGGCCTTGTTAAATTTTACGTTATGCCGCCAAATCGACAATTTGGCGACCATAGTTTGTAAAAATATGTTAACGTAGTGGTAAATATTTCTACAAAAATCTCTAAAATATGGTAAGGCATATAGCCTATCATCGTATACCTTAACCTGCATCCTTAAAGCGGACTTTGGCCCAAAGCATGTTTAGTCTATGGAGCATAAGCAAAATATGTAATGTATTTTATAGGTGCTTTTTATCCTATCTTGTCGTCAAAATACTTGGAAATTTTGTTGCATTTACCGTACTTTGCATCACAAGTATAGGTTATCACTGATCTATCTTCAATCCTTTAAGTTTCAATATTTATAGGATTCTTGCACTTTGCTAAAAGTCGCCTTCTCTAATACATAATATTAATATATTTGAAATGAACAAACAAACAACAAATATCTTAGATTTTAAATATGATTCGGGTAATAATAAAGCAAACCTATTTTCTTTTCTTAATATTGTTAAGAACAAAAACTATAATATAAAAAATGAAAAAATTGAAGATTTTGTGAGCATTCTTGCAAGTTTGCTTTCGGATTCAATTACATATGTTGAAACTGAAAAATATTTAGATTTATACATAAAAGAGTTCCCTGATTTCTACAATAGCAATTTAGTTACATATATTTTAAGCGTTTATGAAAAATATGTAGGAGACGCTAATGACAAGTCAAAGGCGATCAGTTTGGCTACAAATATAGTTTACAATGCTCCCAAAAAAGTTTCATATGCACTAAGCTCACTTTTGCGTATATGTAAAACAATAAACAAGTATTATTATATTGATGATTTATTTTCAAGGAACCCAGATTTAAAAAAAATAAATACTTTTGATGTATTATACGAATTAATCTTCTATTACCAATACAAAAACGATTCTGATAAGATAGAACACATAATAAGAACACTGATACATGGTTTTAGTGGGAATAAACAGATATTACAAACAGCAAGAACCTTATCGATAAGGTATGGCGTTTATGAAAAATTTGAAGACTTATTTAAGGACGCATTTGCAAAATTTGAAAAAAAACCTCCTAAATCTTTAAAAAAAGGAAACTATGATGAGGTTTTTGATACAGAGAACGAGTTAGTTGTCAATAGTTATGAAAGAGCTTTGAGTAGTGCTGCTCTAGCAGATTTAACTCAAGGAATTGCTCATGAATTTGGCCAACCCGTTACAAATATTAGATATAATATCCAATTTCATACTATAATTTTCGAAGAGGAGAGTGGTGACAAGGTGAGCAAATCTTTAGTTCTAAATTGCTTTAAAGACATTTTAATACAAACAGAAAGAATTGGGAATTTGGTAGATAGTTTATCTCCTATAACTTCAAGCAAATCAATGCCATCTGTTTTCAACTTATACAAAGATCTTGAAGAGTGTTTTCAACAAGAAAGAGTTCGCCTAAAATCTTTGGGCATTTCGTATAAGATAGAAGTTTCAGGTTTTGAAACCATTGAATTTGACAAAATTCAATTTAATCAAATTATAACTAATTTAATAATAAATTCAATTGATAGCCTTGAAGAAAAAAAGGAGTCTCTCGGTTCG
Organism: Bacteroidota bacterium; assembly: GCA_037130425.1. Classification (GTDB taxonomy): domain Bacteria; phylum Bacteroidota; class Bacteroidia; order Chitinophagales; family Saprospiraceae; genus M3007. Next base: position 9,538 of record JBAXTB010000112.1, on the reverse strand, counting down.
GGTTTTACCCCAAATATATCTATCTTTGCCCGGAAAATATCTAATGGATACTCCATTGAGTTTTCTGATAATGGGAAAGGGATTAAAGTCGATGATAAGGTTAGAATATTTAACCCATTTTACACAACTAAACCTCCTGGGAAAGGCCAAGGTCTGGGGTTATATATTATTTCTAATTTATTAAAAATGCACTCTGGTAGCATTAAATTAGACAATAATTACTCATCGGGAGCAAAATTCAAAATCTTCATACCAAAATAAAGAAGGCATGATTTACAATATTCTAATAATTGAAGACGAAACCGAAACAAGTAAATATCTTGCGCTAGCTCTACAGCGAGAAGGTTTTTATGTTGAGTGTGCCGAAAATGGAGAGCAAGGTTTAGAAATTCTCAAAAAAGGCAAAATAGAATTTGATTTAATCGTCTTGGACCTAAAGATGCCCAAAATGTTTGGGGATGAAGTTCTAAAAGAAATACGAAAAATATCTCCTTACATACAAGTAGTTGTATATACAAACTATGGACAAGATACCCAAGTTCTGCAAAAACTAATAAATTTAGGTATTGATGGCTTTATTAAAAAAGGTGCTACAGCCGATTTGAAAAGCACCGTTGATATTATAAAATCTAAACTAATTCCAATGGATGAAGATGCTAGAAAGGAACTTTTAAATAAATTTTTCACTCAAATTACTTTGGAAAATCAATAATGAAGTTTCTAGCCGATACAAATGTTTTTTGGGACATATTACAAGAGTGGAGTGGCAAAACACCAAATGGGAATCTTTTGACTTTATTAAGAGAGAATGGTGTAATATCTTTTTGCCTACCTGAAATATGTGCGCTTGAAATATATTCAGTCTTAGGCAAAAATGCACGAGGCAAAAACAACGAAGAAAACAGATGCACAAGATCTATAAAAACGATAACCGGAGAAGTCTCCTGTTTACATACCTGGGTTTCAACTGGAACGCGTAAACTGCCAAATAGAGAGGTTTTGGCCTTGCAAAGGACAATTAAAGAAATATTGAATAATCAGGTACCGGATTTCTCAATAACTATTATTCCACTAGATAGAGATATCATAGAAAAGGGAACAAATCTATTACATTTGTATTCCGCAAAATATGATTTCCATTCTTTAGATGCTATTGTTGCCGCTTCAGCGGCAGATACGATGACGATTATAACATATGATCGAAAATTAAAAAATGTATTAAAGGAGGCCTCCATTTCCCATTTGCCGTAGTTTATTCATTTTGAATAAACTACACACTATTTTTTTAAATATATAAATTGTTGAACTTTAAGGTAGTCACCTCCTTTTGAGTTTACAAAAGCGAGAAAAGTTAGATTTTTATTTCATTGTACTTAAACCTTCACCAACTTCCTACTAAACACCCTCCCTTTCCCGCGCAACTGCACCACATACACCCCTTTTTTCCAATTTCCTGCCTCCACCGTCACCGATTGCCGTCCTTGTTGCCGAAAACCGCTAAAAATGGTTTGAACCAAGCGCCCGCTTGCGTCGTACACCACCGCGTCGAGGGCTGCGCTGCCGAGGTTTTCAAAAGAAAGCCGGAACGAACTTTGAACCGGATTGGGCGCTACGTTCATGCCCGAAACAAGCGCGGTTTCCTGCACCCCGGTCGGCATCGGCGCCTGTATTTTGTACATCGACCGGCCGTAAGTTGCCGCCGACATTGTGCGCGAGGGCGCATGAAAACGAAGATCGAGAATGGGCACATTGGGCAATCCGCTGCCGAATACTTCCCAGCTTTGGCCGCCGTCGTAAGTGCTAAAAATGCCCGCATCCGTGGCAATGAAAAACGACGACGGGTTGGCCGGGTCGGGAATCAGGTCGTTTACGGGCACATCCGGCAAATTGCCCGACATAGACGTCCAACTTTGGCCTTTGTCGGTCGTTTTATAAATATGCGCTATGTTTTCAAAATGACGGAAACCCGAAAGGCAAACGTATGCTGTGTTGGCGTTGTACAAATCGGCTACCACGCGGGTGACCCAGCGCTTGGGCAGCGTTGCCGATATTTTTGACCAGTTTTGGCCTCCGTTTGATGTCACCCAAACATTGCCGTCATCGGTGCCGACGTAAATAATATTGCCGTCCAAAGGCGACACAGAAATGCTGGTAATCGTGCCGTAAACAATGCCGCCAACGCCAATCGGGCCGTTGCTCAAATCGGCGCTGACAGGTTCCCAACTCAAGGCGCCGTCGGTGGATTTAAACAAACTTTCGGCGCCGAAATACATGATGTCCGGGTTCGCCGGATCCATTACATAAGGCGTATTCCAGTTGCTTCGGGCAAAAGTAGGTGGCGCTGCGCCGTTTGATCCGGTGAAACTACCGTATTGATATTCAGCGTAATAGTCGCCGTTTACAGGATTTACAAGCGTTACAAAACCGTCGCCGTACCAAATCTGTTCCCAATCATCGAGTTGGCCGGTCGTGGTGCGCCAGGTGCCGTTGTCTTGTACGCCGCCATACAGTTGTGCTGGGTGTTGTTCGTCTATTTCCGTGGTGTAAAACTGCGTGATGGGGAAGGGGCGGTGGGTAAACAGATTACCGCCATCATTGGAAACGTACAAACCGCCGTCATTGCCCACGACCATCAAAGAAGTATTCGTCGGGTGGATGAACAAGGCGTGAAAATCGGGGTGCAGGTTTGAGCCGCCGCCGGGGCTCCAGGAGTTGCCGCCGTTGGAGGATTTTACCCAGCCGACTCCAAGGTTATACACGTCATTTGGGGAAACCGGGCTGACCCGTATTTGACCGAACCACCAGCCGAATGACGAATAATTCGGGTTTGAATTGTCTGAAACTTTCACCCAGGTAGCGCCATCATTTGCAGTTTTATACACACCGTTAAAACTACCGTCTTCAGCAGCCACGGTCGCAAACAGAATATTAGGGTTAGTAGCCGAAATGGCCAAGCCGATGCGCCCTAAGGAACCGGTTGGCAAACCGCCGCTGAGTTTGGTCCAGGTATCGCCGCCGTTGATGCTGCGGAAAACACCGCTTTCCGGGCCGCCGTACTGCCGAATGCTGGGCCGACGCACGCGTTGCCACATCGCGGCGTACACCGTGTCGGGATGTTGTGGGTTCATCACAAAGTCGATCGCGCCGGTGGAGTCGCTTACGAACAGTTTTTGCTGCCAGGAAATACCGCCATCATCGCTGCGGTACACGCCGCGTTCGGGGTTATTGCCAAACAAATGCCCCTGGGCTGCTACAAAAATGCGGTTCGGGTGTTGCGGATCTACTTCAATCCGACCAATGCTGCCTGTTTTTTCCAAACCTGCGGCCGTCCAACTTTGGCCTGCGTCAACACTTTTAAACAAGCCTCGGCCGTCGTAAGTAACCGAGCCGCCACCGCCATTGGGTTCGCCGGTGCCGCAGTACAATACGTTTTTATTAGACGGGTCAATGGCGATATCGCCGATGGAAAGACTGGGCAAACCGTCGGTAATCGGGAGCCAGGACACACCCGCGTTGGGCGATTTCCACACGCCCCCTGTGGCCGAAGCGGCATAAATGGTTTGTTGATCGGAAGCGTGCATGGCAATGTCCGTGATGCGTCCGCCGACGTTGGATGGGCCTGCAAATTCCCATACCGGACCGTCGCGCTGCACAACTTGCGATTTGGCCCATTGAACGGCCTCATAATAGGCTTCGGAAGGCAGGGTTTGGTATGGAAATGCGCGCTGGAGGAAGAGATAATCGTTGGGGATTTCATTTTTGCCTTCTTCCTGTTCCGACGGCGTTTGGGTTTTGAGGCTAAAAAACAACGACACGCCGGCAATTAGCAGGGCAGAAAATATCAGCAGGGTAGATTTTTGCATAAGCAGTTTTTGACTTGGCAAATATAAACGGGTTTGGGGTTGCATTGGAATTGAGTTTGTTATTGCGTTTGTTTTTGCATTTGATATTGTTTTTGACTTTGCATTTGACATTGACTTTGTTTTTGCGCCTGTTTTTGTGGTTAAGTCTGGTATTTGTAAATATAACCCGGATGTTATGCGCTAAGGCGCAAAGAGGGGTTAAGCCTGGTATTTGTAAATATAACCCAGATGTTATGCGCTATAACTCTTAGCGCCTCTGCGTCTTTGCGTGACACTATATTTTTCACGCAACGACGATAAGGCGTTTTTGTTTCTAAATTTCTCTTCTCTACTACTTGCTTTATTCGCCTCATTTTCAGTCCTTTGACCGCTAACACTGCTTCGTATTTGACCTTGCGTTTGAATTTAATTTTGTTCTTCACGCTAAATTTTAAATCACTATCATACCGTGCTCCACCGACAACCTTTCATCTCCACACTTCGGAATTCAATATTCCTGTTCCTTTTTTTGACAACCGCCGGTTTATCCGCCCAAACCCCCGACCCCAAAACCGCCATGCTGCTCGGTCGCTGGGAAGTGCTCAACTATTCCGAACAAGGCGTACAAGTGGATAAAAAACAAACGCCCTTGCCACAGGCCATTTCCGTGTACAAGCATATCCGCCAACAACGCGCCCGAATTTGGTACGGCTACAACGATTATGACGATATGTCGCGCCGCGAACTCAAGGCTTACGAGCGCTGGTCGACCCTCGACAGCCTGGTGGAAGTGGAGCGCGTAACCGAGGCCATTCGCCTGCCCTATTTTGCTATTTTTTTCCCCGACAGCACCCTTTCCATTTACAACAAAGACGCCAAAACGGGCAGTATTTCATACCCCGAAGTACGGCATTTCAGTTTCGTACCGGCTACCATGAGCCTGGATATTATGCCAGGCGTGGGCAATCAATATGCCATGAAATCCGATGTACAAATCCTGCTGCTCACCGCTGATCGCATGACCCTGTACATCCCCGAAGAAGCGGAAATTGTGGAACTAATCAAAACTGCTTACACCGTTCCGTAGCGCGTTATGTTGTCACTTTTTTGCTTTTTGCCTTTGTTTTTACAGCCGGTGGTGGAGTTAGGTTCCACGGCGTTTTGGGTAGGACTTTTTGGCGCCATAGCCTTTGCGTGGTTTACCGTTCGGCGCAAATCCCTGAGCATCGACGGCGCCATCGCAGCCGCTTGGGTGGGGCTTTGGGTGATGTTCTTTGCCGGCCCCTTGTGGCTGCTTCCCTTGTTTTTCTTTTTTATCAGCAGCACGTTACTCGGACGCCTGAATAAGCGCACGCAGGTACAGTCGGATGTTAAACACGGCAAGGCCCGCGATTACAAACAAGTGCTGTGCAATGGGGGCATTTACGCCTTGTTGGCGAGTTTTGCGGGTCCGACCGGCGGCTGGCCACTCTGGCTCATGGCTGTTTCAATCGCGATTAGTACGGCCGACACCTGGTCTTCGGAGTACGGAATTTACCGCAAGGGCGCAACCTACGATATTTTGCGCCTGAAACCCATTCCAGCGGGCGTTTCCGGTGGCGTAAGTGTGGCAGGCACCATGGCGGGTTTGCTGGGCGCGGCGAGTACGGCTTTGGTCGTGGGAATACTCGTGGGCGAAGGGTTGAATTGGTACGGCTTTTCGGTGATTACCCTTGGCGGTTTCGGCGGGATGCTCCTCGACAGTGTGCTGGGGGCCGGGGTGCAGGCGCGTTACCGGGATGAGCAAGGCGCCATCAGCGATACAGGGGACATCGGCGCCCGTTTGTATAGCGGCTGGCGTTTTATCAGCAACGACGGTGTCAATTTATGGAGCAACGCTTTGATTACGGCCATCACGTATTGGATTGTGTGCCGATAAAATGGCTACTTTTGTGTGCGTTTAAACGCCGGTATTGATTTTTGCAGCCGAATTTTACCTAAATTTTTCAAGAAATTCAATCCATGTTTGCATACCTGAAAGGCGAATTAACCTATAAAAGTCCGGCGTATATCGTGGTTGATGTGCAAGGCGTCGGCTACCATGTAAACATTCCGCTGAGTACGTTTACGGCCATTCAAAGCCTGGAACGAGCCACTATTTACACGCATTTATTGATTCGGGAAGACGCGCACACGCTGTATGGTTTTGCCACCCAGGCCGAGCGCGGTTTGTTCCTGCAATTGCTCGGCGTAACGGGGGTAGGTGCCACCACGGCCCAACTGATTATGTCGTCGATGACCGTCGATGAAATTCGCGCGGCGATCATCGGGGAGCAGGTGCATTTATTGCAACAGGTGAAAGGGATCGGCGCAAAAACGGCCAAACAAATTATCCTTGACCTCAAATCCAAACTCGCCAAAGAATCACCCGACGGACCGGTGTTGCTGCCCTCGATGGGCAATGCGGTGCGGGAAGAAGCGCTTTCGGCCTTGCTGGCCCTTGGCTTTAACCGGATCGCGGTGCAGAAAGCGCTCAATGCCGTGATTAAAGACAATCCGAACGTGGCAAAAGTGGAAGAAGTGATCAAATTGGCTTTAAAAGCGCTCGCGCAGTAGTTTTTGTTTTAAATTTTGAAAAATTTGTTTTAAAATAAAAATTTTTGTTTTAACTTTGTGACGCCTAAATAGATGGTTTCACAAATCACTGCTAACTAATTGATTATGAAATTGCTAAGAATCCTGTTATACATTTTTCTATCCATCACCGCGTTGTTGGTCGTGTTGGGTTTGTTTGCACGCCATAACTATCATATTGAGCGCAGCTTAGAAATCAAAGCGCCGCGCGGATTGGTATTGGAACAGGTTCAATATTTTAAAAATTTCCAGAAATGGTCGCCCTGGGGCAGTCTGGATCCGCACATGAAATCAAGCATTGAAGGCGAAGACGGTACAGTTGGCGCGGTATATAAATGGTCTGGCAATAAAGATGTGGGCGAGGGCCAACAAACGATCAAGTCAATATCGCCCGAACGCGTTGATATGGAGGTGAAATTTACCAAACCCTGGGAAAGCAGCGCTCCGACCTTTTTCAAACTGGAAGATATGGGTGAAAAAACCAAGGTTTCCTGGGGTTTTGATATGTATATCGGCTTTCCCTGGAATGGCTTGGCCATGTTCACTGATGTGGACGCCGGGGTTGGCAAAGATTATGCGCGTGGATTGGACAACCTGAAAAAAGTATGCGAGGACATTGCGCACCCGAAATACCGGGGTTATGAAATTGCAGAAGCGCCATCGGAGGCCATGTATTTTGTGGGCATTCGCAAAACGATCAAACAATCGGAGTTGACCGCATTTTATGCCGAATGTTTTCCCAAATTGTTTGAGGCTGTTAAAAAAAGCGGCGCCGAAATGGCCGGAAGTCCGTCGAGCCTTACCTACATCTGGGATGACTCCACGCATACTACGGACATTGCAGCCGTGATTCCGATTGTCAAAGCACAAAAGATCGACACGTTCACCATTTTCACCATCAATCCGTCGGATGCGCTCCATATCGACTACTTCGGCGTGTACGACAGCATCGGTACGGCGCATAAAGCGATGGGAGATTATATGAAGAAAAAAGCGCTGCAAATGACGCCGCCGGCCATTGAGCAATATGTTACCGACCCGGCCACCGAACCAGATACGACCAAGTGGTTGACGAAAGTGATTTATTTTGTGTCGCCAAAAACTGAAGCGCAGAAATAGGCTCAACTTGCTTAATCCATTACGCCCTTGCGTTTCATCTTGTAATAATGAACGCCGGCGCCGAAAACCCAACCCTCTTTGCCTGATTTGGTGCGGATTTTTACCCAATGGTCCTTCACTTTTTCATAGCCAAGGCTGATTTCTTCGATCTTTTCTGTTTTTTGATTCAGAAAATAGACGGGTTCATAGAGTTCAAGTTTGGTGACAACAGCGCCTTTCAGGTTGGGTTCTTTGCGCATTTTCAGGCCGTCGATGGTGACATATAGGGTAGAGTATTTAGATTCGGCGGATTGCACGGGGGCGGCTGTTTTAGGCGCTGCTTGTACGGTGGGTGCCGAGCCATGCACCGGACGCATGCCCGGTTTAGGCGCCGGGGCTTGGGCTTGCACGGGCGCAGAGGCGGGTGGAGTTGCGGCAGGTTTCTGTGTGTTGACGGGTATTTGCGTGGTAGTTGGAGCCAGCGTTGCAGCAGGGGCCGTCGTTGCAGGTGCAGAGGCGGGCGGAGGCGCGACATGCGTGGCATGTGTAGGCGAGGCGGCAGCAGAATCGCGGCGGGCTGGCCGATCCTCCAGTTCGGTTTCAGAATCCTTGTTGCGGCGACCTAAATCACCGCGTTTAGAGGAACATTTTGAAATAGCCCACAAGGCTACAATGCCAAAAAAGGCAATAATGATTAGAGACTCGATTTTGGGCAGCTTCATAGACCGTCTTTAAACTGTGATTCTGGTGGTTTTGAGATTCGCTAAGCGCCGCCTGAAAGGCAGCTACTTCGTGCTGATTGTCAATAATTAGGCCGTGGGCCAAGCATAAAGCCAAACAACGCAAAGCACAACCACTTGATTTTTAAATAATTACAAAACCAAGCAATTCAAAACCGCATTGCGCTAAATTTATTTTTGACGCTAAATTACGCCAAATTTGAATTGTCGCAATTGTCTTTTATCCAAAATGCCTGACAGCCTCCAACATCAAATCGCGCTGAGCTTAGTTCCACAGGTAGGCGCTATCACTGCCAAAACCTTAGTCAGTTATTGCGGCAGCGCAGAGGCTGTATTCCGTGCATCTAAAAAAGAATTGCTGAAAATACCGGGCATCGGATCTATTGTGGCCGACCAGGTTCGGGCATCTGCACCGTTAAAACTTGCCGAGCGGGAACTGGATTTTTTGGATTTGCATCATGTAAGTGCCCTTTTTTATACCGATGAACGCTACCCGGCCCGCCTGCGACAATGTTATGACTGTCCGGCCATATTGTTTTTCAGGGGCAGTTCGGTTGATTTATTGAGCGCCCAGCGTATTGTCGGTATTGTAGGCACGCGCCAACCAACCGATTATGGCAAAGCCCTGTGCGAAGAATTCGTGGACGGCCTACTGCAATATAATGTGCTCATTGTCAGCGGCTTGGCTTACGGAATCGACATTACAGCGCATCGAAAAGCAAGCGCGATTGGCATACCAAACATCGGAGTGTTGGGGCATGGATTGGGCAGTATTTACCCCAACCAGCACCACAGCGCGGCACTCCGTATGATGGAAAACGGCGGCCTGCTCACCGAATATGTATCCGACACCCGGCCCGACCGCGAGCATTTCCCCATGCGCAACCGCATCATCGCCGGTTTAGCCGATGCTTTACTGGTGGTGGAAACGGCGGCTTCTGGTGGCTCCATGATTACGGCAGAATTGGCCAAACAATACGGCCGCGATTTGTTTGCCGTGCCCGGCCGCGTGCGCGACCCCAAAAGCGCGGGCTGCAATTTGCTCATTAAAAACGACTCAGCGCATTTGGTGGAATCGCCTCAGGATCTGGCACTTACGATGGGTTGGGGCGATACGGCGCCGCATAAACGCGCGCAACAAATCCAGTTGTTTCCGGATTTAAGCCGGGAAGAATCCCAATTAATCGACATCGTGCGCGCCCAACCGGAAATCCCGATTGACGCACTGAGCCGGGCGCTGCCGAT
>JBAXTB010000111.1:0-15805 GCA_037130425.1 Bacteroidota bacterium | reverse complement strand
GCCCCGGAAACAATATTTCCGCCGCCGCTGCTGGTCCAGGCGTATTGAAAATTGCTGCCTGTGGATGATCCGGTCGTGTTTAAAGTACGGGTTTTAAACGCACAGGTAAGCGTATCCGGCGCGCCAATCATGGCCACCGGCGCGCCGGTTTCGATGATAACCTGTACGGATTTTTGGGCCGTGCAACCAGTTAATTGATTGGAAACCAATAAAGTGTACGTACCTGCCGCATTCACCGTCGGGCTTAAACTATTCGCGTTCAAAACAATATTTCCACCCGCTTTAGCCGTCCAATTGTATTTAAAACTCCCGCCCGCGCCGGTATGTTGCGCGTGTAAAACCAAGGATTGCTGCGTACAAGTAAGCGTGTCCGGCACATCAATGCTGAATGTGGGCGACAAGGTATCAATGCGCACCACCGCCAAATCAGAAGCCGTGCAGCCGTTTGCGGGATTTGTGAGTAACAATTGATAAGTGCCCGGCGCATCCACCAGCGGGTTGGCGGTGTTCGCGCCCGACATGATATGACCGCCGGTATTGGGCAGTACCGACCAGGCATACACGAGGTTGTTCAGCGCAGAAGAACCATTCGCATTCAACGCAAAACTGCTTGTGTTACAATCAATTGTATCCGGCGCATTGGCCACAGCGGTGATGGTATTGGCGTCTGCAACAACCGAAATTGAAGTGCTTGCCGTGCAACCGTTGATACTATTTAATACGATCAGGTTATAATTTCCGGCAGCATTAACCGTAGGCGTCAAGGTAGAATCGCCGGAAACGATGTTGCCGCCCGGCCCGGCTACCCATAAGTACGAGAACGAAGGCCCTGAAGAGGAACCTGCCCCTGAAAGTTGCACGCTTGGCGCGGTGCAGGTCAGGCTGTCGGCGGCTGTTACAGATACGGTTGGCGTTTGTAAATCATCCGTTACGGTCGTCGAACTTGTTGAAATACAGCCATTTATGAGGTTCGTGGACGTTAATTGATATACACCCGCAGCCGTTACGGATGCGTTTGGGGTACTTCCGCCGCCTACGATCACGCCACCTGGCCCGGCAGTCCAAACCGTTTGCGCATTTACCGGCAGCACCGTAGAACTCAAGGTTAGGGTATCAACCAAACAATTGATTTGCCCATGCGGTAAAATCGTGATTTGCGGGTGAATGGTATCTGTTTGAACAATTACCGTATCGCGGGCGACGCATAAATTTGCCGTATTGGTCACTTGTAAAATATAGGTTCCGCCTTTACCCGCAACTGCATTTTGCATATTTTGACCACTGACAATCATTCCGTTAGCCGTTGTCCAGGCGTATTGGATCGTCGGCCCGGTGCTGGAGCCTGTCCCGGAAAGCGCCGATTGGCTTTGCAAACAATTGATGGTTCCGCCTGCCGTTGCATTGGCTGTGGGCGGGTTATTGACCACCGTGACCGTCGTTTGTGCTACCGCAGTGCAACCGCTTACAAAATTCGTCACTGTCACCGTATAAACGCCCGCTTTATCCACAACCGCCGTATTGCTCATGCCGCCCGAAACAATGTGACCGTTGGTGGTTCCCCAGGCGTAGTTTACCGTGCCTTGAGTGGATTGCGCCACCAAATTGACGCTCGTGCCGCCGCAACCCAAGGGCAAAGGCGGGATGATGGTACAAGTCAGCGGATTCGGGTTCAGGATCACATTCACCGTGGCGGTTTTGGTACATTGGCCGCCGCCGTAATCGTATGTTACCGTGAGCGTGTATGCGCCGGGTTCATCCACCACCGGGCTGAGGGTGTTGGCGCCCGATACAATATTTCCGTCGCTCGTGTCCCATAAGTAACTGATATGCTGGCCCGTAGTAGAACCCGCGCCGCTCAGGGTCACGTGCGCGCCGGGGCAGTTTATCAGCACAACGGAAGGATTGGCTACCGCCGAGATATTTATCAGTTTTACCAATACCGTGTCTTTTTGGGTGCAAACCGGGTTCATGGCAATGTCATCTACCGCAAAATCGTTGTTGGCGCCGGTAACGGTTAAATCTTCAAAACAAATCGTGGCGCTGCTGTTGCTGCCGCTGTTCCAAATTGCGTTAAACGGACGCCAGGTACAAGCAGGGCCTGTTACGGAAAGGTTAGAACCAACCGCCGTTCCATTGATGGTAAAACGCAAATTGGCGTAAGCGCCCGTGTTGGTAAACGATAGCGCCCAAGCGGAAAGGTTATAATCCGTATTCGGCAAAACCGGCACTGTTTGGCACCAGCAAAGTTTGTTGGCTACATCTGAGCCATCCAGCACCAAATATTGTCCGGTTCCGGAAGTATGATCCGGGCAAGCCGGAAAAATAGCCGGTGTGGAGGTGATTTCATACGTACCGAACGGAGGCAACGTAAAGCCCGGATTATAGGTGTAATCAGACGTAAAACCCGTATTGCCCTGTTCAAAATCGCCGTTATCAATCAGGTTTATGCTCGAATTTACCGCTTTGGCCGTAAGCACGTAAGAAGTCGTCTGCGACACATTCACCGTCGGAGTCAGGGTATTTGATCCCGTCATACCGGTGGTGGGCGTCCAAAAAAAACTCAGGTACGTTCCGTCGATATTGCCGTCCAACATGGCCTGGCCCGGACTGGCACAGAGGTAGACATCCGGGCCGGCGTCCACAGTAATGGGACATTGCGCGCGTAAAGCAGTTTGCTTAATGCAGCATAACCCAATGATTAACAATACAATAGCAGCATTTTTATCATAACTCAGCTTGCTGCTTTTGTTCGTATTTTCAGGCAATAAAAAGCGATGCGACATGGACTTGTTCCTTTAATCTGCTGCAATTATATGAAATTGCAGGCAGATGATTTTGGAAATCGTCCATGCTATTCGCAGTAATTTCTATTTGGTTTACTTTGATGAAACAATTATCTTGCCCCTACCCTGCACCGCCCCCCGCGCGTCCTTGAGCGCATACGTGTACATGCCCGCGTGCAAACCTTCCGCCGACAACTCATACTGCCCGCCTTTGAAAGCCGCTGAGCGCATCAAACGCCCTTGCTGATCGTACAATTCAAAACTCAAATCCCCGTCTTGTAGGCGCCCAAGCCGAAGCGTTGTTTGGGTGGAAAATGGATTGGGTGAAACCGTCACCGACATAGCAGATACAGCAGGTTCCGGGAAAACCGACACTGTGTACTCAAATTTTCCAATGCGATGTAGCGTCGTGTTGGTTCGCACCGGCGCGTTGTAATCGAAATAAATATCGGCGGTATTCAGGATTTCAGTGCCGTCCGCGAGGTTCGGTTTTTGCTTGATCCGGAATTGTATAAAACCATTGGACGCATCCTGGTTTACATTGGAATCAGGCAGCGCAATCGGATCAAAATGAAAGGCTAACACATTACCGTCTTCAAAATTCCAGCGGTACGGATGCGAGGCCGGGCCGGGTTGCACCGAGGCCACATCCAACCATTGCGACAAGGTATCGCGCACGACCACGCGGAACGCCGTATCGGTGCCGGTGTTTTGAAAACGGATCAAATAAGTAATATCGGTATTGGCTTCAAGCAAATGATCGGTGCCGTAGCCGAGCGGGAAGCCGGTTTTGTCATTGGGATCAAAACTGCTTACTACGGTGGAGCATGAAATATCGACAAAAGGGCTGCCATCGGTTAAAGGGAATTGATTGATTTGCCCTAAACCGTTTGTGCTGCCGCCGCAAGTTTCGACGGCTGCTGCGGAAACGGGATCGAAGGGATAATTCGGCGCTTGTTCGGCAATAATACGTTGTAAATTGCCGCTAAAGGGTTGATTTATTTGAATTTCCTGGTTTGGATTGAGGTTGAAGGGCTGCGTCATCAACACTACTAAATCTTCCGTGATGATATAATTCAGGTCGCCGGTTGGGCCGTTGCCGACGTTTTTGAGGGTGTACTGGATCGTCGTGTCAGACGTACAACGCGCGTTGGCAACGACTTCGGCGCCCGACCAGTTTGGTATATCGTAGCAAAGCGTGTCAGGACGAATCCAGGCTTCTACGCAAAGGGTTTGGCCTAAAATAGTGGAATCGCAATCGGCATGAACGACCAGCGACAGGGAACCTGATGCACCGTAAGGGACGGTTCCGGGACTGAAACGCAGAGTATCGCCGATCACGATAGGTTGCAGCGGGTTGGCCGATACAAAGTCGAGTTCGGGTGGTAAAACGACATCGATTTGGACGTTTTCGGCGTCGGCGGTGCCGAAGTTTTGCCAGTTGAGCCAATAAGTATTGTTAAAACAACGACGAATCCTTGTTGTAGCGATGCTGACATTCAGGAGTGAACAATAAGCCAAATCTTGTACGGGTATATCAATGACAGCGGTGTCAAATAATTGACATAGGTTTGCTTGATAAATACCATTGTTACAGGGTTCCCAGATGGGGCCGGGAGGGTGGATTTTAAGGATATACTGACCGGTATCCGCGTTAATTTCATACGCGCCTTCTGCATCAGTTAGTGTATAATATGAAAGTCCGGTACTTTTTTCAGCAGTAATAACCCAATTCTTTAATGGGTCTTCTCCAATGCCGTTATTACAATCATGGTTTTGATCATATTTTGCATGACCTTGAACATAATTGGGGTGTATCCGGCCAAGTGAATCAGTTTTGATTAATAAATTAGATAACTCGTCTGCCGCTGCAATTATATATCCATTATCAATACATGGTGTAACATCAACACCTACAATACCAAATTGCTCCGCAAATGCTGAATTAAAATATCTTTCAAAGTCTACTTGACCACTATCATTTATTTTCCTTAATATAAGTTTGTTGTCGCGTAACCAATATTTCCGTGTACTGTTGAGAGAAATCAAGCCATTAGATATTGGTTTAAACGACTTTGTGTCACCTGAAATTGATTTCTCCCAAACATTGTCGCCATTTTCATTAAACTTATAAACATTCGTTATAAAACTTGAAGTATCTAATGCCTCATTTGCAAGTAAATATACGCCTCCTGAAGGATTAGCGGTTAGAGATACCTTATACCACCGATCTTCATAATCAAATACTTTTTTTGACCAAATTCTATTACCAACTGAATCAATTTTATTTAAATAAACATTAGCACAATCTCCAGAAGGAAACTGAAGAGTAGTATAAAAACTATATCCTTTAGTAGAAGAACACGCATCTCCTATAACACTAAAATAGTCTTGAATTGAATATTCATGCTCCCACAATATATTAAAATTAAGATCAAACTGTGTGCATTTAACAAAAAGATATGAATCCTGATTAAAAAAAACAATGCCAGTTTTATTCAGTACAAATATTTTAGAAATTGAATAGTCATTAAAACTATTAAAATGAAAAAATGTAGACTTTATAGTATTACCCAATCTATCAATCCTTATAAATTTTGCAGAATCCCTCATATCTCCATATCCAATTACTAAATATGTGCTATCCTGTAAATCATATAGTTTTGAGGTATTAAGGTAATAATTAGCAAAATCAAGTTTTTTATACCATTTTATATTTCCCAAGCGATCTATTTTTACAACAGCTTTATCATCAAAACCTAACTGGCCATTAAGGCCATGAACTATACTTAAATAACCACTATCGCTGGTTGGGGTAATTGCATCAAAATCATCAATATAAAAATTTTCCGGCCCAAATGGCCCAACAACTTTTCTCCAACCTTGTGCGGAAACAACTCCAACACAAAGCATCATCGACAAAAAAATTAACAGATTCCTTGGTTTCATAGTTCAAATGTCCAAAATGTGAAGTAAAATTTTTGATTATGCTACAAAGGTCCGTCGTATTTACCCCTCCACCAAATACATTTTTTCCCATTTCTCAAACCTATTTTAAAACCAAGTAGTCCATTTTACTTAAAATCAATATTTTAAAAAACAACCTTCAAAAATCATTAATTTTCGCCCATGCAAGATAATCTCCTCACCAAGCTCATCCGCGACCTCGGCAAACGCGAACGCCGCGCCCTGCTGCAATGGGTGTCCTCGCCCGCACACAACACCCGCGCGGACGTGAAGCGCTTATGCGACCACCTCTGCGCGCATACCGGATACGGCGAAACCGATGAACCCGAATCAAATTTAGACGCTCAATCGGTTTCAGCCGTCGTTTTTCCACCCGAAACCCAAAAAGGCCGCCCCGTGCAGCCCCGGCAATTGCACGACGTAACATCCTGGCTGCTCAGCGCCGCAAAAGAATGGCTGGTGTACGAAGCCCAACAAAACGACCCAACCGACCGCCAAATCCGGCTCTGCCGAACCCTGCGCCGCCGCGGCTGTACCAAACTATACGAACAGGAAACCCGCAAACTCCTGGCCTTGCCCCTGCAAGCCGGCGCCGATGCGTACCTGCAACTGTACCGCATCCGTTTTGAAGCCTGGGAGGCCCGCCACCGCCAGCCCGGCAGCGACGCTGGCCCTTTGTTCGATGCCGCCACGCATTTCGGCGCTTTTGTGTGCATCAGCGCCCTGCGCCACGGCTGCGCGGCCCTCGATAAAGCCGCCGATCCGCTGCAATTGGATTTTTTGCCCGAAAGTTTAGCCCTCCTCGAAGCCGGGCGCTACGCCGAGATTCCCGGCGCGCAGGTATATTACCACTGTTTTCGCCTCATGCAACGCGCAGAAACCCGGCATTTTTACGCCCTGCGCGACCTGCTGGCCCAACACAGCGCAGCCTTTCCGCCGGAGGAAATCCGCGACGTGTGGTTAGTGGCCATTAATTTCTGTATCCGGCAAGTGAACACGGGCGAACGAGCGGTTTGGACACAGGAAGCCTTGAATTTGTACAAGCAAGGGCTTGATTTAGAGGTCATTATGGAAAACGGCCGCTTGAGCCGCGCAACCTATTACAACATTTTGCTACTGGCCGTCAGTACCGGCGCCTGGGAATGGGCTTGGGATTTTTTGCACCAATACCGAAAAAATTTGGCGCCTGGCGAACAACATACCGGCTTTCATTTCGGTTTAGCTACCTGGCATTTCCGTCGCCGCGAATACGATGCGGCCCAGGATATTTTGCGCAGCGTGGAATTCCGCGACGCAGGCATGAACCTCGACGCCCGCCGGATGTTGGTGCGAATTTATTTTGATCGAAATGAACTGGAAGCCCTCGATGCGTTGTTACATAGTTTTCGCATTTACTTGCAGCGCCACCGCAACATTGGGTATCATAAGGATTTGAACCTGAATTTCCTGCGCATGGTCAATCAACTGATTCGGTTGGAACCGGGCGATTCGGCCGGCAGGCGCAAGTTGGCTCAAAAGATCAGAGAATTACCCATGTTGGCGGAACGGGAGTGGCTGTTGGAGAAATCGGAGCAATAGGTAACAAAAACAACATATCTGTGATTTAAAAACAAACAATTTGCACATTTCAAAAAAGCGCGTACTTTTCCGGCATAATGTTTGTCCAAAAAGTTCAAATTGAAATACTCGGTATAACAATTCATAATCTTAAAAATATTGGCTGACAAGCAACGCCGCCGCAGATTGGTTCATTTTTAATTTAAACATACATACGAATTCACACTTTTAAACAACTCTTTTTCAACCAATTACTGATTTTATGCGATACCCTTTGATCCTTCTGCTGATCCTTTCGGCAGGAACCTCCATGTTCGCCCAGGCTCCCGGCTATATGGGCAAACGCTTCACTTTTCTTGCCGAAGGCAATACCATGTTTGTCCTGAATGGCGTCACTGCCAACAACAAAGGACTTGGAACAACGTATGGAACTACCGGCGGCGGCTTTGCGCTCAGCGGACGCTACGGCGGGCAGTTTGGCTATGCGCTTTCCCGCAAACACCAACTTACCCTGGGCTTCGATTATACCAAAACCGGTATGGTCCTCGATAATTTGAAGACCCCGGTTGCCTTAGACAACGGTTCTAATGATTACGACACCCACTACCTTTTTTACAACCTGAATGCCGTAAGCGCGCGCCTTGGTATGCGTTTTTTCGATACCCACAAAGCAGGTTTAGCGCCAATGGGGACTTACAACGGTTGGTCTATTGTGGCAACGCATGTCAAAGGTAAAATCATCGATAAGTTAACTACTTATGCTTACGGCGATCCTGAATTTGGCCATAAACCATTGGGAATCAATCCGGTGTTCAACTATTTATCCCTTGCTTACGAAGGCGGCATCAATTGGGTGATTGCCGACCGCATTCTGTTAAACATAGGTACCCGCATTGCCATTCCGTTTCAAATCGGTCGCTGGATTTCCAATGGAACCAACAGTAACGCGTATATACAAGACCCCCTAGATGATTATGTAAAAAGTAACCAGAAATATTTTAATGACGTGACACTCAACCGCATGGCTTATCATTCTTTGATTACGGTCTACGGCGGCATCGGTTTACTGCTGTTTTAAAAACAACCAAAAACACATCCATTATATGAAAAATTATTTGTATTTATTAGCGCTCAGCTTATTGTTCAGCGCCTGCGAAAAGTATAAAACCCAATTCGAAGGCCCTTATGAAGATCCCAAAGACGGGTCTTCAATTGGCGGAAAACCAATTAATTACGAAGTTTGGTACGCGCTCAACGGCCAACTGCACGCGGCCAGCCCCGATTTTCGGCATGAAAAAACGGTAGCGACCAGCGGTTCGGTTGAATTAGTCGCCGTTAATTATACCCACGACCATATCGCCTACAAAGCAACCGGTAATAACATCGTAATTATTGACAGCAGCGGCACAAACCCTGTCACCGTACCGAATTCAACGAACGTAAAATGGTTCGACTGGCACAGCAACAACCAAACGCTGTACATGCTAAAAACCGATAATAAACTGTATCAATACGGCGGCACGCCGGTGACATTGTCCGTCACCAATTTAGCCAGCGGTTTACCCTACGTCGGCGGCTCCGATTTGCAAATTCCGGCTGCGGCCGTGTTACCCGACGGCGGTGTAATTATTTGTTTTTCAATTTATACCGGCTTGGGATACAAACGTGGATTGTACATCAATTATCCGGCCGGCAGCCCGAATGTCGATCGCTTCGTGGATATGCAATACAGCGAGCCGCGCCAGATTCGCATATCCCAAAACGGCGATCATGTTGTGTTTACCGCTTACGACTATTCCTTTGGCAGTACGGATTCATATTCGTATAATATTTCAAGCGGAGGAATGCCATTCAATGTGTTCCCGTATGTGATTCATCTGGCAGCCACCTCACCCGACGCTTCCGGTACGGCCTGCTGGTCGAAAGGCGACGGCACCCTTTTTGAACTATTTACCAGCAATATTACCCTGCCCGCTTCCGGCAACTGCACCGGGCTTGACTGGTAAATCAAACCCGAAGCACCCCGTCCACCGTCCACCGTCTCCCGTCCACCGTCTCCCGTCCACCGTCCACCGTCTCCCGTCCACCGTCTCCCGTCCACCCACAACCCACCATCATGCAAAAATACCTCATCCTCCTCCTATACTTCGCCTGGTCGATTGCCGCCACTGCCCAATCCACCGAAGGCTACCAGCCCCTGCAATGCAGCGGCAACATTCCGGAAGAGTTTACCACCCCTTCCACGGAAAAATACAAGGCGGAAATCCGCAAAATTGATAAAAAGAACCTCAAAAAGCGCGACCGTAAAGACCGAAAAGCATTCGCTCTGCAATCCAATTTTGCGCTCGACGACCTGCTCCAAAGCGGCATGGTATTGTTCAACGATCCGGTGAGCAATTACCTGAATGAAATGCTGGATCAGGTAGTAAAAGCCAATCCGCAGTACAAAAAGAAAGTTCACGCGTATGCGTTGCGCTCCTCCGGCGTGAACGCCTTTGCAACCGCGCGCGGCACCATTTTCGTGACGCTCGGCTTGTTGGCGCAACTTGAAAACGAAGCCCAGTTGGCCTACGTGTTGTCGCACGAAATGATCCACGTACAGGAAGGCCACACGCTTGATTTGTTCCTGGAAGCAAAGAACATAGAGCGCCAATCCAACCGCAAGCAGGTTATGAGCGAATCCAGGTTTGACGAAGAAATGGTGGCCAAAAACCGCTATTCCAAAGACCTTGAAATGGAGGCCGACACCAAAGGCATTGATTTGTTTTTAAAAACCAAATACGGTACCGGATCCTTAAAAACCGTGTTTGACGTACTTAAATACGCCTATCTGCCCTTCGATGATGTGGCATTTGAACCTTCGTTTTTTGAATCCGAGTTGTACAAATTCCCGGATACTTACTGGGCCGGCCCCATCAATCCCATCGTAGGCGATGATGAAAACGGCGACGACAATAAAAGTTCGCACCCGAATATCGGCAAACGTCGTCAGGCATTAGCAACGGCCTTGGAAAAATCGGGAAAACCCGACGGACCAAACTTTATATTGTCGGAAACCCGCTTCAAGGAATTGCAGCAAACGGCCCGTTACGAATTGCCCATGTTATATTTGCGCCGCAATTTGCACCCGGAAGCCATATACAGCGCCTATTTGTTGTTGCAAAAAACGCCTGCGCCTTATTTGTACAAATGCGTGGCCAAGTCGCTGTATTTGCGCGCCAAATACCTGAACGAAACAGATATTGATGCAAGTTCCAATCCGGCAGCCAAAAAGCGGGCCGAAAAAACGGAAGGTCAGTCGCATAAACTATTCCGTTTTTTGGAGCAACTTTCCGGCCAGGAAACCACCGTTTTGGCCTTGCGCTATGCCTGGATGCAACATCAACTGCACCCGGAAGACACTGAGTTAAAAGCCATTGTCGACGACTTATTTATCGAATTGGGACGTTATGAAAAGTCATTGAGCGCGTTTGCAAGCACGGCTGCTCCGGCGCCGACAGTTGTTGACACCACCCGTAAAACCAATGCCGAGCGCAGCAAGTACGACAAGATCAACGAGCAAAAAGGCGCAACGCCAACTTCTTCGGAATCAACATCTTATACCAAGTTGGCCTTTGCCGAATTCTTGCAGGACACTGCCTTTAAAAAGGCATTTGACGAAGGTCAAAAAGAATATACCGAACGCCACGAACGCCGCGTGTACTACGAGACCCCGAAAGGCGAGGCAGAATTGGCCAAACGGCACAGAAAAGAAGAGAAAAAGGGACTCAGGCTAAATGTGCCGAAAATCGCGATTGTTGATCCGTTTTACCTCAAATTGGACGCGCGCCGCGAAAATGCCGTGCAGTACATCCAATCGGAAGACGGACATGAAAATTTTCACGACCTGATCGAAGTAGCGGCCAAAGCATCCGGCTTGAAAACGACGATTCTTGATGTGAATGACCTGAAAGAAAACCAGGCAGAACGCTTTAATGACATTCGTTTTTTGAATGAATGGTTCGGCGAGCAGGTTACTTACGACAACCTGACGCTTACCCCCGGCCTGAACCAATCAAAAGTGAACGCCATTGCTGAAAAATACGGCACCGATTATTTCCTGTGGACGGGCGTTATTTCATTGCGGGAAAAAAATCCTAATGCCGCGTTGATGATTTTGCTTGGCGTGATTTTTTACCCGGCCTTGCCATTTGCCATCATCAAAGCGGTTAAACCGGAGTACGATATGTTGTACTACGCGGTGCTGTACGACGTCAAAACCGGGCGTCGACAGGTGGTGCGTTTCAATTATTTTGACAAACG
The DNA here is from genome assembly GCA_037130425.1 of Bacteroidota bacterium. Taxonomy (GTDB): domain Bacteria; phylum Bacteroidota; class Bacteroidia; order Chitinophagales; family Saprospiraceae; genus M3007. Next base: position 4,196 of record JBAXTB010000111.1, on the reverse strand, counting down.
GGATACTGATGCAGTGTTGAAAGCACATTTGTACGATACGTTTGCGCAGATTAAGCGGAAGTAGTTGTCAGAATCAGGATTTGCAGGATTTTAGGATGGACAGGATTTATAATCGCAATCGGCAAAATCCTGTCCATCCTAAAATCCTGCAAATCCTGATTCTGACAATTTAAAAGGGCCACTCCGGACAACCCGGAATGACCCTTTTTTTATAAAAAAGCAATTCAACAACCTATAAAATCAATTACAGATTCCTTGAAATCGCTTAAATTAGTTAAAGATATAACGCAAGCCCAACTGCATCTGCCAGCGCGAAGTCAAACCGTTGTCGGTACGGAACGTCTGGAAGTTAGCCGGGTCAAATGTGAATTTAGGCTGGGTGGTACCCGTTACATAACCTTCAAATTTGATCGGGTTTTGCGTAGTAATTACTTTCAGGTTGCCCCATTTTGAATCAAGCAGGTTGCCGATATTCAAAATGTCGACTGTAAACTGAAGTTTGTTTTGTTTGCCGCCAACATTGGAGAACAGGTCGATTGCAGCGCGCACGTCTACTTTGTGGAACCAAGGGAACAAACCGCCGTTGCGTTTCATCACAGATCCGCGATTTTTTTTCAGGTAGTCGTCTTGCTCGATGAATTTGTTCAGCGCCTCCCACTGTTGTGCCGGCGTGTACGTTACAGTACCTTTTTTCAGGTCAACCAAGTTGATGTCGGCCTGATCTTTCGGAATGTAAATCAAATCGTTACCGCTGATAGCGTCGCCATTCAAGTCGCCGCTATACGTGAAGGAGTAACGTGTGCTTGGCGAACTTGCAGCCGCCGCGTCAGAAAAGAAGCTACCGCCGCGCTGTGAGTTCCAGAATGCAGCCAGGGTAATACCTACGTGGTGCAGCACTTCAAAACGGTAAGAACCGCTCAACAGGAAACGGTGACGCAAGTCGTAGTTTGACCAGCTCAGTGTTGGTGTGTTCGGGCTGTTCGAAACCTGGTTTGAGCTCCATGCAGTTGCAGCAATCGCGCTTGGGTTAGAGCTCAGGTCTTTTGTTTCGCCATACGTGTAAGCCGCAGAACCGAAGAAACCGTTGCCGAATTGCTTTTGCAATTGTGCCGTAACGTAGTAGGAATAGCCTTGGTTGGTGTTTTCCAACTGGATCGCATTCGTTACACCGGAATTGATACGGTTGGCAGCAGCGCTACCATAGAATACGTCGCGTTTGTCGCCAGGAGAATCCAAGTTCGCTTTTTTCGATTTCAGGTTCAAGTCGCGGTGGTACACAGCATTGATGTCTTTCGTGTACATACCTTCCAAGGTCAGGATATAACCTTTGTAGAAATCCCAGTCAGCAGCCAAAGAAGAACGCCAAACTTGTGGGAATTTGAAGTTGCGGTTGGTTGAGTTAATCAACACAGAAGAAGGAATCGTAGCGTTCGCCGGGATATAGTGTTTCACGTCGCCGTTGAACGGGAAGTTAACAAAGTCATTCGCCGGGTTGCTGTCGTTGCGGTTGCCTGATTGCAGGATAGAGCCGAACAACAAACCGTTGTTGCTCGCTTGGTTTGACAACCAAACAAACGGAATACGACCGGTAAAAATACCCGTACCGCCGCGCAATTGCAGCTTCTTGTTACCCGTTACGTCGTAGTTGAAACCAATACGTGGCGACCAAAGCGGCGTAACTTTTGCAAATTTAGACACGTCAATTTTGATACCTTCTGTAAATGTCAAGGTGTCAAGGCGCGAATTTTTATCTAAAGAGCTTGGGTAGAACGGCGCATCCATACGAATACCAGCCGTCAATTTCAGGCGCTCAGATACGCGGAATTCGTCTTGCAAGTACACACCTGCCTGACCAACTTGCAGTTTTGCCAATGGAATATCAACACCAGGAACAGCAGAGTAGGTCAGTTCGTAGCGAACCGGACGGCCGTTGCCTGTGCTTGGACCATTTGGCGTACCAGTACCTACTGGCAAGCTGTTGTAAAAATCATTAAACGAAGCAAAACGGAAATCGCCGTAGAAACGCGGAGAGAAACCGTTGGAGAATTTGAAATACTCCACGTTGGCGCCCACCGTGATCGTGTGATTGCCTCTGTAAAGGCTTACATTGTCGGTAAACTGGAATACATCCTGGTTAAGTTTATTGTTCGGTGTAAACGGCTCGTAACCGAACGTTGTACGCGTGGTACCCGTTGGGCCGCTCAGGATATCTACCAGCGGGAAAACGCCGCCGCCGCTTTCACGGAAATCGCGGAAGCTGTTCCAACCCACAATCAGGTTGTTCGCGATGCTTGAGAAGGTACTGTTCAATTCTGCTACAACCGAGTTCAGGTTGTTGTTCTGGATGTAACTTGCATTTTTGAACGGCAAACCGTTGGCGCTTGGCTGACGGCTACCGGCAGCGCCGGAGTTACTCACCGGAATTTCGCGGTATGATTTCAGGTAGTTGTAACGCAGGCTCAATTTGTGCTGTTGGCTCAGGTTGAAGTCCAATTTTGCCAAAATCTTGTCGCTTTGTGTTTTGAAGCTGTAGTTTTCAAACGGCCCAGCATCGTAGTTAAAGTTGCGTTTCAAAAAGTCGCTCAAGGTCTGAAGCGAGTCGGCAGACACCGCAGAGACGTCGGTGCCGGTTGTGCCGCGGTTTGCTTTAAACGTAGTACCCGGATCAGAACGACGGTCAAATTCAGCGTTTACAAAAAAGAAAACCTTGTTTTTCACAATCGGGCCGCCCAAACGGAAACCGAATTGACGCTGGCTCAGGTCGTTGTTTACAACTTTCGTCGTATCAACTTTTTTGCTGATGAAGTTTTGTGAACGGTAAAAACCGTAAACCGAACCGCGGAATTCATTGTCGCCCGAACGGGTAACAGCGTTGATACCGCCACCGGTGAAACCTGCTTCACGCACGTCAAAAGGCGCGAGGCTTACCTGCACCTGCTCAATTGCATCAAGCGAAATCGGCTGTGAGTTGGTTTGTCCGCCTACTGTACCTGCCAGACCGAAGCTGTTGTTGAACAACGAACCGTCAATGGCGGTGTTGTTGTACAAGTTGTTGCGACCTGCAAAGTTGTTGCCGTTGCTTTGTGGCGTCAAACGGGTGTAATCGCCAATAGAACGGCTGATGGTCGGCAATGACTCCAATACACCTTTTCCAATGTACGTTGAAGCGCCAGTACGAGAGTCGGAAAAAATGTCATTCCGCTTAGCCGTTACGGTAACTTCATTCATCGTAACACCGGTTTCATCCAAAGAGAAATTGACGTTGGATGCAGTACCAAGGGTAGTGTTCAGGTTTTCGCGCGTTTGCGCCTCATAACCTGTGTACGTTACAACCACCGTGAATGGACCGCCTACGCGCACAGCAGGCATTACATAGCGACCCTGCGTATTCGTAACCGAACCATAACGGGTACCGGAAGGAACGTGGGTAGCGACTACGGTAGCGCCGACGAGGGCTTCACCCTTCTTGTCCTTTACTTCGCCGCTAATGGAAGAGGTAGTCACCTGTGCCGAAACTGCAAAGCCGGACAGGATGAACGAGCATAACAAAAGCATTCTGCTTAAAGCGCTCATGCTTTTTGTAATCCGTAAAACATTGTTCATACAAAAGAGTTGGATTTAATGAAAATAGCAAAGGAAATTCGGGGGCAAAGGTAATTTTGGCATGTTAACTTGCTATTAATTTTGCCCGCCCCGGCTAATTCGTTCCAGCGCCTTGTCTTTGGAATATGTATTTAGATTACTTTTGCCCTGTTAATGCCAAACCGATTATATTTTTACAACCAATCAATATCATTTGACATGAAAAAAATGTTGCTTACCCTTTTGGTTATTTGCGCGGCAATCAGCTTGTCGCAAGCGCAAATCGTGATTACTGAAATTATGTACAATCCGCCAGAAAGCGGTACTGATTCCCTTGAGTATATTGAACTTTACAATGTAAGCAATGCTTCGGTAAACATGGAAGGCTGGTCGATGTTCGGCGTTGAATACGTATTTCCGGCCTTTACCTTGGCGCCTGGTAAATACGTGGTGCTTTCAAAAAATGCGGCAGCGTTGCAATCTGTTTTGGGTGTATCTACTACCCAATGGACCAACGGCGCGCTGACCAATAGCCCTGGTGAAACAATTAAAGTGCTGAATGCAGCCGGCGCTACCATCGATGAAGTAACGTATGTAAATGCGGCGCCATGGCC
>JBAXTB010000110.1:0-15871 GCA_037130425.1 Bacteroidota bacterium | reverse complement strand
GCCCCGGAGGGGTCTGTGTCATCTGTGTTCTTTTTGCTCTACGTGCGGCGTTTATTTACGAATGGCCTCCACAGGATCCAAACGACTCGCCTGCGAAGCCGGAATCAATCCCGACAATACCCCGACAATTATGGACGTAATAATCCCCACCAGCGTATTGCCCAGCGAAAGGTGAATATCAAAATCAATGGCTTGGGTGAGCAGTTCGGTGGTACCCCATATAAGTATTAATCCGAAAATTCCGCCAACGGAACAAAGTACAATGGCTTCGAACAGGATTTCCAGCAGGATAAACCAGCGTTTGGCGCCGAGGGCCATTTTAATACCGATCAAATTGGTGCGTTCCTTTACGGATACGAACATGATATTGGCTACCGAGAACATGCCCACAATCAGGGCAAAAATGCCGATGATAAAGCCCGCCAAATTGAGTACGCCAAACAAACTATCGAATAAACCGGCGAGCACGGAAAGCGTATTGGTGGCAAAATTATTTTCTTCGCGCGGACTTAAACTGCGTACAGAACGGAGTACGCCAATGATTTCGTCCTTCATTTCATCCAAATCCACGCCTTTTCTGGCTTTTACCATCAGGCTGCTTTGCATTCCACCGCCTTCACGCCGCACGTTAAATCCGCGCCGGGCCAGGGTATTGCTCACCAACACGCCGGCATCGAAATTAAAGGGTTTTAGAATGTCGTTTCCTGATTTTTTCATCACACCGACGACCCGCAATTTACGGCCACCCACGTTGACTTCTTTCCCAAGAGGATCAATATTCTGACCAAAAAGGGATTGGGCGATGTCGTAACCAACCAAGCATACTTCAGCACCGCTTTGGTACTCAATCTGTGAAAAAAAGCGGCCTTCTCCTTCAAATTCAAGTCCAAACAAGTCCCAGCAATCTTCCGTAACACCGAGAAAAAACACCTGTTCAACGTTTGAAGATTGGTATTTCACGGTTTTGGAGCCTACAAATTGCCAAAAACCCACTTTGTTGGCTAATTTCAGGCGGTCGTGCAGGGCCTCATATTCTTTAAAACTGAAATTCGGGCGCCGCATCCATTTCCAGTAATTCGCCCCAGGATCTTCTCCCCAGGAGAATTTTTCCACATAAATGACGTCGTTGCCCAATTTGGCCAAACTGCTGCGGATATTGTCTTCCAAGGAATTCACGGCGCTTTTCACCCCGATAATACAAAAGATACCGATGGTGACACCCAACAGCGATAGAAACGAGCGCAATTTATTGCCCATCAATTGCTGCCATGCCTGGGCCGCGCCCTCCGATAAAATTCGTAATACTTGTCGCATGAATAGAAAATTAATTGCAACGAAATTGCAGCTTAGCCTGCGAGATCAAAAATTCATTCGATCAAGAAGGGGTATTTGTCTATAAAACCCTAAAAGGAGCACTATTGCTAATGCGCCAGGTCTTCCGCAGGAATTGCTTGTTTCGGTCCGTCCCCGGCTTTCCAACTGACTTTCAGGTTTGCCGCGCCACCGCTGTTGAAATATACAAGTTTGAACTGGTGCCAACCTTGTTGCAACAATGCCATGCCTGTTTTTTCCTCCGAACCGTGGTCGCCATCGTTGTCTACAACCAATTGATTGTCAATATACAAAAGGCTGCCATCGTCGGAATCCGTCCAAAAGCGGTAACCCGCCGTTTGGGGCGCTTTGATAAATCCTTTCCAGATCATGCCGCAATTACCGCTTGAACAGGCCGGATCAAGGGTGAAATCTGCTACTTCGGCGGCTTTTTCAACATGACCTTCCGAGATGTTTGCCGCGTTGTACTTGCCTTCAGTGCTTAAAACCTGCATCCGAAGCGCGGATGCCGGTTCGCGCAACATCGACATCGACGGCATTAATTGGTACATTTTAACCTGTTCCGATACTTCAGGGCTTTCAAGCAGACCTTTTTTGAAGGCTTTTGCCCGAATGGTTGCGGCGGCTTTTAAGGTAAATTCCTGCTTGTACGCAGTAGCGCTTTCCGTTGGTTCCGTGCCGTCTGTGGTGTAACGAATAACAGCGTCCGGTTCGGTTGATGTAATACTGACAGAAGGAAGCAGGGTTTTAGGGTCGTATTTTACAGAAATGACCGGTTTAGGCATGAAAGCGCCGAAGTTGGCGATTTTCAGGACGTATGCATATTGCGATTTGAATTTGTTGGGACTGAATTCGGGCAAGGTAATCGCAACCTCTTGTTCAGATACACCAAGGGCCTGTTTTTTGTTTTTAACGTCTTTATAATCATCGCCGGGACGGTCGTCGAAGTTAGCCCTTGCGGCTGCAATATTTTCCCATTTGAGTTTTTGACCCGTTTCAAGCAAACTAACTTCGGTACCCAAAGGCAATTGGAAACCCTTGAGCGACAGTTTTTTACCATCAGGATAACGCGGAAAAACGGCATACAGGTTTTTAGTTTTGGGATTCCAGGTGTAGAAAATTTCCTTGACGGCAAAGCCCGGTTCGGGATCTACGGTTTGTTTGAGCAGCACATCGCCGCCGGTTTTCCAGCCGTCCATTAGTTCGGGTTTAAAGTCACGGTTTCCGGCGCTCCATTGTGAATCATTGCGCCAGCGACGCGCGCCGTAAATGGCTTCTCCATTGACAGACAACCATTTACCAATGTCCAACAAGCGTTCCTGCATGACCGGCGGAATCAAACCGTGCGCGTCCGGACCAATATCAAGCAGGAAATTGCCGCCCCTTGAAACCTTATCAATCAAGTGCAAAACAAGGGATTGTGACGAATTATAATCCGTAATATCTTCCGCGCGGTTGTACCCGTAAGAAGCGCCCATGCCCCGACTTTCCTCCCAGGGATGGTTTTCAAAATCCACATCTGGTTGATATTCAGGCGTATAGATGCCGGCATGTTTGAACCGCACGCCACTACCCCATCGGTCGTTTACCACTACGCGGTCGCGCACGGGACTTTGATTGTACAACCAGGCTAAGAACTTGGGCGATTGCCAGGTTTCCGGTGTGGCGTCCCAGTCACCGTCGGCCCATATAATCCAGGGCTGATATTTTTGCACCAAATCGTATAACTGCGGCATGGCGTGGTCGGAGGCATAACGGGAAGGATCAAATTTCCAAAGCGGGTTGTACCATTCATATAGGGAGTAGTAGAGGCCCGGTTTAACCGTTGTTTTTTGAAGGGCTTTAAATAAATCACCTACGAGGTCACGGTGCGGGCCGCGCACATCGGCGCTCCAGGGAAAACCCCATGATTTGCTTGCTTCTTTACTGGGCCATAAACAGAATCCGTCGTGGTGTTTGGAGGTTAAGACCACGTATTTAGCGCCCGCTTTTTCAAACAAAGCCGCCCAATCGTCAGGATTAAACAGTTCGGCGTGAAAATCGTCGGCGAGGTCGTAATAGGTTTTGTCGCCGAAGTTTGCTTGATGATATGCCTGGATTTTCCCTTCGTGCAGGTTTCCGACTAAGGAGTTTTGGTACCATTCCGCATAATTGCCTTTGGTGGTATAGGCAGGCACCGAATAAACGCCCCAGTGGATAAAAATACCAAATTTGGCGTCTTGCCACCAATCGGGCGTCGGGCGCGCATCCAGCGATTCCCAGTCGGCCGTGTAAGGTTTGGGCTGCGTCGTTTGCGCTGAAATAATGTTAGAAAAACAGAACGAAAGCGCCACAAACAAGAGACACAACGTATTTTTTTGCAGGAATTTGGATACGTCAGACATAGCCGAATTAATTTAGAGGGTGAACAAGGGTAGCAAATGTATGTATTTCGGCGTCTGAAAGAAAAAAAATGCGCAGGGGCTTGTATGTTAAAAATATTCCCCACAACTTTGCATCGTAACAGTACAGTAGTACAGATGAATATCAACTGCACATATTATTTTGGCTATTTTGGTTACTTTTTCTTTACAGAGAAAGCGACAGGATCGGCCTATATGTGCAATTGTGGATAAAAAACACTGATTTTCACATAAAAAAGGAGTTCCTGTCATCAGGGACTCCTTTTTTTATTTGTCCAACCTACCTATGAGCACATTGACACCCAACACGAACACCAAAACCGATTTAAAGCGCATTGTAATCCAGGGCGTGCGCGGCGCGTTTCACGAAATTGCGGCCCGGCAATTTTTCGGCGCCGACATCGATCTAGTTCCTGCCGATAGTTTTGAATCCCTGTTCGAGCAGGCAGGCGATTCGTCCAAGGTTGATGCGGCGGTTATGGCGATTGAGAACAGCATTGCCGGGAGCATTTTGCCGAATTATAATTTGTTGTTAGACAGCGATTTGTGTATTACCGGCGAGGTATTGCTTCGTATTCGGCAGAACTTGCTTGCGCTACCGGGCGTGCGCATGGACGATCTCAAAGAAGTACATTCTCACCCGATGGCTTTGGCGCAATGCAAAGTGTTTTTACACCGATTCCCGCATATTCAACTAATTGAATCAGAAGATACTGCGGAAAGCGCGGCGCAGATTGCCAAACAAGGTTTGTGTAACCGCGCAGCCATCGGCAGTACCCTGGCCGCCGAAGTGTATGGATTGAATGTACTGGCGCCGGAAATCGAAGATAATCCGGTGAATTTTACCCGTTTTTTAGCGCTGCAACCCCGCAACAGCGCCCGCCCGGTAGCACAAGCCGACAAAGTTTCCGTGTGTTTCACTGCCCCGCACACGCCCGGAAGTCTGAGCCGTATTTTGATCATGCTGGCGGCTGAGAGCGCCAATTTGACCAAAATCCAATCGGTTCCCTTGTTGGGCAAAGCCTGGGAATACCGCTTTTTTATTGATTTCAGCGTGCAGAACCCGGCTGTTCTTCCGGCTGCGCTTCAATTGCTGGATGTGATGACGCAGGATTTAAAGGTATTGGGTATTTATAAAGCAGATAAAGCCTTATAAGTCAACTATTTGTGCTGAGTATATTGTCAAATTAACTGCATGTTTGATGCCGTCATTGGAGTGAAGCGGTATCATTTTCGAGGCACGAGAAGGTGACATCGCTGAACGGAAGCACCCACGTAATCTTCGTTTTGAGATGTCACCTCCTCCTTTGGTCGGAGATGACACCTCAAAACTGACGCTTAAGTTTCGCGGCGCTGTCGCTGGGAAAACAGACAAAACAACGATTAACGATCGCATGATACAACCGGCAAGCCGCCTCGACGGCATTTCAGAATACTATTTTGCAGGAAAGTTGCGTGAAATTGCGCAAATGCAACGCGATGGGAAACCCGTGCTGAACCTCGGCATTGGCTCTCCCGACCAGCCGCCTGCCGCTGAGGTGCAGGCAGCCTTGGAAGCCGCGCAAAAAGCGCCACATGCACATGGGTACCAATCGTACACCGGTATTCCGGCACTTCGGGAGGCCTGGGCGCAGTGGTATGCGCAACATTACGGCGTAAAATTGAATGCCGCGCAGGAGATTTTGCCCTTGATCGGTTCAAAAGAAGGGATCGTACACATTGCGATGACTTTTTTGGAGGCGGGCGATCAGGCGCTGGTTCCAAATCCTGGTTATCCGACCTATAAAGCAGCCACGTTGCTTGCCGGGGCAGAACCTATTTTTTACAATTTGGCCCAGGAAAATGGTTGGCTGCCCGATTTGGATGCCCTGGCGCAAACCGATTTGAGTCGGGTAAAAATTATGTGGGTCAATTACCCGCACATGCCCACGGGCGCGGTTTCAAGTCGGGAATTGTTCCAAAAATTAGTTGATTTTGGTCGAAAACACCGCATTTTGATCGTAAATGATAATCCGTACAGCTTCATTTTGAATAAGCAACCATTGAGTATCCTCGCTGCGGAAGGCGCCTCGGAAGCGGCGATTGAACTAAATTCCCTAAGCAAATCGCATAATATGGCCGGCTGGCGTATTGGAATGGTGGCCGGGCGCAGCGAATATCTACAAGCTATTTTGCGTTTCAAAAGCAACATGGATTCAGGCCAGTTTTTGCCGATGCAACACGCTGCGATTCAGGCGCTTCAATTAAAGGATGATTGGTACACGCAATTAAATGACCGTTACCGCGCGCGCCAACGCGTGGCGTTTCAAATCCTCGATCTGATTGATTGTCAATACAATCTGGCGCAACAAGGCATGTTCGTGTGGGCGCGCGTACCCGCGCGTGATGCGGATGGGTATGCGTTGAGCGATCGGATGTTGCATGAGGCGCATGTGTTTCTTACGCCGGGTGGGATTTTTGGAACGGCGGGGGAACAATATATTCGGATTTCTTTGTGTAGTGAGGAAGCGGTGTTGATGGAAGCGTGGAACCGTATTAAACAAAATCAAATTCAAAAACAATGACAGTCTCGGTGATCGGACTTGGTTTAATCGGCGGATCATTCGCCATTGGGTTGCGGGAAAGCGGTTTTGCCGACCGGGTAATCGGTGTGGAAGCCAATCCGGAACATGCTAAAACAGCGCTTTCAACAGGTTTGGCAGATGAAATATTGCCGATGCAGGAAGCAATCAAACAAAGCAACATCATCATTTTGGCCACGCCGGTTGATTTGATGGCTGTTTTGTTGCCGCAAATATTAGATTTAATAAAGGGCGGACAAACCGTTTTAGATGCCGGTTCTACCAAAATCCCGATTGTGGAAGCCGTGGCCGGGCATCCTAAGCGCAGCCGTTTTGTGGCCACGCACCCGATGGCAGGAACGGAATATTCCGGTCCAACAGCGGCGATTTCCGGTTTGTTTACCGGGAAATGCTGCGTTTGCTGCGATGCCGAACAAAGCGCGCCGGACGCCCTTGCCTTGGTACAACAATTGTACGAATCGCTGGGGATGCGCCTGACCTATTTGAACAGCAAAGACCATGATTTGCACGTGGCATACGTGAGTCATATTTCGCATATCGCGTCGTTTGCGCTGGCGCTCACGGTGCTGGAAAAAGAACGGGAAGAACAGCGTATTTTCGAACTTGCCAGCGGCGGTTTTAGCAGCACGGTACGTTTGGCCAAAAGTAATCCGGATACCTGGATTCCGATTTTTAATCAAAACCGGGATAATGTGCTGGATGTGCTGGATGCGTTTATCAACACCGTGAGTCGTTTTCGTACTTTGTTGATTAAGAAGGATTTCGACACGTTTCATCAAATGATCGGCCATGCAAATGACATACGCCGAATCATTGGTTAACATCAAAAAATAACAATAAAAAGAATAATTACATACTAAAAAACACCGCCATGTTCAGAAAACACGAAACACGCCCTTTCCTGATTGCCGGCCCGTGCTCGGCGGAAACAGAAGAACAAGTATTGCAAATTGCATACGATTTGAAAAACCAGGCGGTATCAGGCCAAGGTCCGCAAATTGATTTGTTCCGCGCCGGTGTTTGGAAACCGCGCACACGACCCGGCGCTTTTGAAGGTAATGGGGCTGCGGCGCTGCCTTGGTTGCGTCGGGTTAAACAAGAGACGGGTTTAAAAACGACCATTGAGGTGGCCAACGCCAACCAGGTGTACGAGGCGCTCAAGTTTGGGATTGACGTCCTCTGGATCGGTGCGCGCACAACGGTAAATCCGTTTTCGGTGCAGGAAATTGCCGACGCGTTAAAAGGTGTAGATGTGCCCGTTTTGGTCAAAAATCCGGTAAACCCCGATCTGGAATTGTGGATCGGCGCCTTGGAACGCATTCGCAATGCGGGGGTTACGCAATTGGGCGCCATTCACCGGGGATTTTCTTCTTATGCAAAAAGTAAGTTCCGGAACGCACCGTATTGGGAAATTCCCATTGAATTGCGCCGTCGGATGCCGGAATTGCCCTTGATTTGCGACAACAGCCATATTTGTGGCAACCGCGTCGACTTGCTGGAAGTGGCCCAACAAGCGCTGGACCTCAACTACGACGGCCTGATGACCGAGGTACACCATAACCCAGATGCGGCTTGGAGCGATGCCAAACAGCAAATCACGGCGTTTGCTTATGCCGAACTAACAAATCACTTAGTGCTGCGCCGGGAAACCACCGACAACGCTGATTTTCTGGAACATATCGAGGATTTACGTCATAAAATTGACGAAGTGGACCTGGAATTACTCAATTTGCTTGCGCGTCGGATGCGCCTTGCAGAAGACATTGGGCGTTACAAAAAGCGCAATAATATCTCCGTACTGCAAAGCGGCCGCTGGAATGAAATTTTGGAAAAAGCCTACGAACAAGGCCGCGCGCGCAATTTGCAGGATGCGTTTATTGAGAAGTACCTGACGGCGGTTCACCAGGAGAGTATTGCGCATCAGATGCGAATTATGCAGGAATCCCAGTTGAATGCCTGACCTTTGCATCGTGGCTAAACAAAATCTTCCAACGCTTTTTCGTTATTTCATTGCGTACAAACCGTACGGCATGTTGTCGCAGTTTTCAAAAGAAACGCCCGAACAGCAAACGCTGGCGGATTTGGATTTTGAATTTCCAAAGGACGCCTACCCGGTAGGTCGCTTAGATGCCGACAGCGAAGGCATGTTGCTGATTACCAATGATAAAACCCTCAATGCCAGGCTTTTAAATCCGAAATTTGAACATCCGAGAAGCTATTGGGCGCAAGTAGAAGGTATTCCGACTGAAGAAGCCCTCACGCGCTTACGCACGGGCGTGCAACTCCGCATCGACGGGAAGGAATTTACCACATTACCCGCCAAAGTGCGTTTGATAGAACCGTCCCCTACCCTGCCGGAGCGCACTCCACCGATCCGGGTGCGACAAAGCATTCCGGACCGGTGGATTGAACTGACCTTGACAGAGGGTAAAAACCGGCAGGTCAGGCGCATGTGCGCGGCGGTGGGGCACCCGGTTTTGCGTTTGGTGCGGGTGCGTATCGGGCATTTGGGACTTGACGCTGAAGCACTGGGCGACTTATTACCCGGCGCTGTCAGCGAAATTCCAAAGTCCGTTGTACAAAACCAGATCCTGACACATTCCAGTTAAACACCTTGATTTACATGATTTCATTTCATCGGTTTATATTTGCCGCAAAAAGCACTACACCATGCGTCCAATAGCACTTTTACTATTTTTAAGCGCCCTTTTTGCCGGCGCCTGCCACAAATCGCTCAGCGCGGAAGAACAACTCAAATCTGATGTTGAAAAAATTGAAAAATACCTGAGCGACAAGGGGCTTACGGCCCAAAAAACCGATTCAGGCTTGCATTATATCATCACAAAAGAAGGAACAGGCGGCAGCCCGACCGTTTCTTCCACCATCAAAATACAATACAAGGGCTACCTGCTCGACGGTACCGTGTTTGATGCGACATTGTCGGGTCAAACTCTCAGTTTTCTATTAAGTGAACTGATTCAGGGTTGGAAGGAAGGCATACCGCTCATGAAAAAAGGCGGCAAAAGCACTTTTTTTATTCCCTCTGGTTTGGGCTACGGCAGTCAGGACAAGGGCGCTATCCCGGCGAATTCGGTGTTGATTTTTGAAATTACGTTGGTGGATTACCAATAAGATATATTCTCAACATATAACAGCTGGCATGGTTGTGATAACCAAGCCAGCTGTTATGATTTTTATTAAAACATAAATTTATTCTTCCTTTATAAACCTGAATGACGTAGACTTCCCATCCACATACCGCACCATAGCAACATAGTAACCGACTTTTAATTCACTTATATTCAGTATATTATCCAATGGATGTAGAACTGTTTTTATGTGGCGACCAATCAAATCAAATATGGAAATTTCCGAAACAGATTCCGAAGTTGACAAGTCAAATATTATTTGATTTGTTGCAGGATTGGGCCAAAGCCTTTTCGAGGAAAATGTATTAACATTATCTGTACTAACGGGATAACCACAGGGGGTATTTCCCCAAAAAACGGTCCAGAAGTAACAGGGAATACGCTGGACACCTTGCCCTTCAACCTCAAATTCTTCAGCAGATGGGTTTCCATTAGGTAAAACTATAAAAATAGAAGAATCCTTGATTTCATCGGTCTCCCACATACAATAATGATCAGAATCCCACCAGTTTTCTAATAAAAAAACGAAGACGGAAGGCGCTATAATCATTTGTTTTCGACATTCGCTTGAATGTATTAAAGCCGTATCATATCGAATTGTCAGAGGGAAATGACGGGCATGGACAAACAACTTTACTGGCGCGGCTCCACCACAATATTGATTTACATCTAATTCCCAACCTGCAATGGCTTTTTTTCCTGTTTCTACAGGCCATAAATCACTGTGACTGACGCGCACTTCAAAAATGCTGTCAAAAGGCAAGTTTATCGCGTGTTCGCCAAACTGTTGATTCCAGTGATAAGAACTTGAAGTCGTATCATAACCAATTGTAACGGTATCTTTATTTCCAACCGCGTCTTCAAAATATAATGGCATTTCAAACATGGGCGTTACCTGAGCAGACAAGGCACATGTATATAAAAATAACGAAATCACATTGGGTAAAATAAGCCTGGTTTTCATAGTTTTACAACTGTTTTAGAATATCCACGATTTTAAATTATGGTTTGTGGTTTCATAATTGAACGTTTAAGTTAAAAGATAACACTAAAGTACATTAATGTATTAAAAATTCCAAATAAATGGATATCAAAAACTAAAATTATTTTCAGTGTAATACTAGCAATATATATATTACCAAGAGAAACAATATGAAATGTGATTATGTTTTACATCTCATCTTGGATCCGAAGCCGTCACTTCAAATGGCAACTTTCCCCCTGAGCAGCCTGATTAAAGGCTGGCAGGAAGGTATACCGCTCTTGAAAAAAGGCGGCAAGGGTACCTTTTTTATTCCGTCAGCTTTAGGTTATGGCAGCCAGGATCAGGGGGCTATTCCGGCGAATTCGGTGTTGATTTTTGAAATTACGCTGGTGGATTATCAGTAAAAGCAGGGATTTAGCACATTCTAAAAATCCTGAAAGGATTTTATGTTTATAGATCAAATCGGGAAAATGTCCCAATCCTGAAAGGATCGTATGTAAAAACGCTAAAAGGAATATAAAATCCCTTTATCGTACAGCGCAATGTGCGCATACACCTTGCATCTTATAACCGCCGGTTTTAACCGGTGGTATCGCAACTAAGCCTTTAAACACATCTATCTTCTTTACAGAACATCAACATAATCAATCTGTTAGATGCTGATGTTTTGCAAAGAAGATAGAGATGTGACGGAGCGAAACTTTCGGCCCCTCGTTAAAACGAGGGGTTACAAGATGTTAGATGTTACAAGTTCATTACGCTCGGCGGCATCGGGATTTTTTTAATGGTAAATCGTTACGATTACTTTACTATTTTAAAAGCTCTGCCGATTTCTGCAATCGCATCATCCGGATATTTAAGCGTATTATTGAACCATACTTTATCACAAATTACAGTTGAACCGCTTGCATTTCTTTCGAAATGGCATTTGATCGTATCTACATCACCATTCCCCCAATCAATATAGGTAATTGGATAGGCTTCCGTTTCCAAATCGTTCGGGAAAATTCGGATGCGCTCATTGCCTGCGTCAGTCAAAAAGCACACTGCACGCGGGCAATCTAAATCGGAATTGTAAACAGTACGGACATTTCCGTTTATCAGATACTTTAATTTGATGGAGTCCGGATTTACTGCATTTGTTGTTCCTCCTAATAGGAGGTTATCCCCGTTGATATTTTTAACAAAAACATCAACGGATGTATCAATGTTTACCTGTAATTTTTGTTCTTTTTTGCAAGAAGCAAACATGGCAAGCAAGGTAAAAAGCCCAGCGAAAAGTAAATATTTCATAAAAGCCTGGTTTAGATTTAAAGTTCATGATGGCACTAAAGTACATAAATATTCCGAGAAAGGAATACAAACAAGCCTACATGTTCACAAAAACCTCGTAAGAATAACTCCATTTCCGCTCCTCCCCCGGCTTAAGTTCCAAATCCCATTCCAGCATGTACGACGGATTCACCCGAAGCGTAGCCTGTTCCTGTTTGTTGTTCCAGGGCTGTTCTGATGCCAGTGGCGTGCCTTCAATCGGGCGACGGATTTTGAGCGTGACCGGTTCGGTTTTGTAATTCATGACGCAAACCTGTGCTTCGATTTTTACTTTGGCGTATGCGACGCTGAAAAATCTTTTGGCGTTTTCCTGCCGGTCCACATCGCCTTCGCCGTGCGTGATTTTGATTTCTGGCGTTTGGGCGATTTTCACTTTGCAGGTGCCGCCGGGCGCCGTGTAAGGCAACATATCCTGGCTCAAGGGTTGCAGTCCTGCGCTGCTTTGGCTCAGGATATTGGTCGCGCCGGTGGTCCAGGGATAATTTGTGGTATTTTTAAATTCGATGTAGTGAAACACAGGGAATTTATCGCTGTTTGGTTGGCTGGAATTACTGGAATAATTGCGATACGATCCCGGAGCAGTAGCGGGTAATACGGTTTCAAAATAGTGCGTCGGCTGAATATCCGTTTGGAAAATTGGATATTGGTAGCGGCTGTTTTTGGGGAAATTGCCTGGCCTTACCGTGTAAAAATAAAAATCCTCCGCCTGGTAGCCTTCGGGTTGGTCGACTGGAACCGCGATGACCTTTTCTTCGTAGGTTTCGGCGTCAAAAGCAACCTGATAATTGGCCATTTGGGCGGGGCCGTTGTAACCGGAAGCCATTGAACTGCCGCGTCCGTAATTGAATAAAATAGAAGGATTTACGGCAAATTTATAATTGGGAATCCCCGCCGCCAAACGCAGTTCCGCCGATCCGAGGTCTTCGGCGTCGTTTAAAATTTCGGCTCGTAAAGACAGGTTTCCCTTGTTTTTTCCGTCTAATTCAAGGCGGTACACGGGCGTCCAGCCGATTTGGCCGGTCAGGTAGGAAAGGCCGATTTCTGCTTCGTTTTTGCCGGGTTTGAAATTGAGTTGAAGGCGATTTTGTGTGGTTTTGTTTTTTAAATCAAAAGTCGGCGTTTCTAAAAACTCGATCCGGTGTATTTCGTTACTGCTTAACGAAAGGTAATTTCCCGATTTGGTTTTAAACATAAAAGCATCCGAATAACCATTGCTGCTATATGCTTTAAGGCAAACCGCTTCAACGGACTCGTACCCGTTTAGGTTTCCACTTTCTAACAATAAACGCAGTGGTTTATTCAGGTTATTTCGCAGCAATTCGGTTTTGGTTAAAACGACTTGAGGTGTTTCCACCGAGTCAATTGCTGTAAAAACGGATTGGAGTTCATTGGGCGCTCCGCTTACCCAATAGGTACCAAACAGGGCATTGGGGAATTCTGAAACGGTGTATTTTCCGTCCTTGAGCGGTACTTTTCCCGATTTGTAGATCAGGGAATTGGAGTTTTTGAACACCGTCACCGTTTTCACTGGTAAGGACTGCGCAAAACTAAAAAGGAAATTTTGACTGAGTAAAAATAACAGGACTGCTTTTTTCATGGTCTAAGATTGATTTTAGGGAAGTAACGATGGAAGCGGCGGAAAATTTTTTGTTCGGTATATTTGCCGATCAACATGACGACAAATAAATTGGATTATCTCTTCCTGAACTGGTCACGCCTCTGCCTCGCAGGTATATTCATTTTTGCCATAACCGCCTGGTTCAGCGCAGGTTATTTCCACCCTGATGAGCATTTTCAATTGCTGGAATTTGCCAGTTGGAAATCAGGCGCTACGCCGGCCGGGGATTTATCCTGGGAATTTGAAGCGCATATCCGGCCCGCTTTACAGCCGGTGATCGCCTTATCGTTGATTCAGGGTATGAAGTGCATCGGCCTGATTGATCCGTTTTTTCAAGCATTTATACTGCGCTTATTGTCGGGCTTATTAGCCTTGTTTGTTTTTTACAAGTTCTCAAAACTATTAGTTGCTGATTTTACAGTTCCAAACACCGCGTTTGGCTTGTTTGCGGCTTGTTTGTTTTTATGGTTTATGCCGTTTTTGAGCGTGCGTTTTTCATCGGAAAATTGGTCGGCATGGACGTTTTTGGCTGCGCTGTATTTGATTTCAAAAAACCGGGAACAGGCTGGTATCTTCCTTTTGGCCGGACTTTTATTGGGTCTTTCTTTCTTTTTTCGGTTTCAAATCGCTTTTGCTTTTATTGGTTTAGGCGCCTGGTTATGGGTTATTCATAAACTACGGGGAATCAAATGGTTATGGTTGTTTGCGGGCGGATTAACGGGCTTGGCTATTGGTTTCTTAGCAGATCGCTGGTTTTACGGCGCCTGGGTTTGTACGCCCTGGGCTTATTTTGACCAAAATATTTTGCAACATAAAGCGGCGGCATTCGGTGTGGCTCCTTGGTGGTTTTATTTCACAGAAAGTATGTTGAAAGGAATTCCGCCGCTGAGTCTGGTGCTGGTCGGCGCAGTGATTTTGGGTGGGTACAAGCAACGCAGACACGTTTTTACCTGGGTATTTGTGGCGTTTTTATTAGCACATTCCGCAGTCGGGCACAAGGAATTGCGCTTTTTATTTCCAATGCTTTTCCCTGTATTATTTCTGGCGGCTTCGGGCCTGGAGCCTTTGTACGCGCGTTGGCGCACGCAACGCGCAATCCGCGTAACAGGCTATACTATTTTGATTATCAATGGGTTATTATGGATTTACAGTTGCACGCAGCCGCAGGGTTTGTATATTCCGTACTATAAATATTTGTACGCGGAGGCAAGTAAAAAACCGGTTCAACTGTGGGTTGAAAAAGAAGATCCGTATCGCTTGGTCGGTTTGCAATCGCATTTTTACAGACCGGCAAATATTCAAATAAATGTAGTGGATGATTTTAGTTCGTTGCAAAATACGCCCGCGCCGATGGACACGACCCGCTTATTGCTACACCGCAGGTTGCGTTTTGAAGCGCCGCAGGGTCTACGGGTTGAGCGCGTGTTTAGTTATTTGCCTGAATGGTTGATGCAATATGATTTTAACCATTGGCAAGCACGCTCGGCAGTGTGGAGTATTTATAGATTTTAGCAGCATGAATATCGAATCAGGCGTATATGAAGGATTTTCAAACAACGTTTTTCGAATTCCCCTACCCTTTCAAGAAACCCAGCCCAACGCTTGTCATGCCGCAGTTTACAGAGGCAACTACACAAACCCGGCTTTTTCGGATGTGTTCCAATTCATTTCGTCGTAATCAGGCTTGTGTAGTTGTCTGCACTGGGTTCCGACATAACAAGCGTTGGGCTGGGCTTTACAAGTATTTCGGCGGGAATAGAGGTAATTTTAGGATTTAGCAGTAACTGCTATCGCAACTTTCTTCATTTGCGTCAAATGCCGCTGTCCGTGTTGAGCCAGGAAATAGATATACTCGTACACGTCAATTTTACCTAAGTCATTGACGGTCATGGTTGTTTTGTACAACACACCTTCCCCGTTCGGCATACGATCTAAGTATTCCAGGCATTGTTGAAGTTGTAATTGAAGTTGTGCCCGAACCTGTTCCGGCGTTTTCTCTCCGCGCGGCTCCATGTGCTCCGGTCGAATCCATTTAAAGGACAGATGCTGACCGATTTCATTTAGTTTCTCATTTTGAAAATCACTATTTTCCAATGCTTGCGCTAAATCTTGCTTCTTTGCCTGTTCGAGCGCTTTTCTGGTACCTTTTTCGATGAGAATCAGTAAAAAATGGTTGGTTAACCCGATATGCTCCAGAATTTCGTCTATGGTCCAGCCGCCGTTAGAGGGCTTGAAGGTTAGGGTGCTTTCAGGAAGGTTGAACCAGTGGTCGATTTCGGCAAAGGTTTGGGTTAAAGTGTTTTTAATTGTATTAATTCTATTATGTATATCCATGAATGTTAATTATTTATATTGAGATTCAAGTGGTCATCTCCCCGGCCCTTTTAAATAGAAAGCGCACTCACTTCACCGGGAGGGCAATATTGTTGACTTAAATAAATTGGTTCCGTTGGTATCGCTGATTTTCAAAA